>NZ_BAABNP010000045.1:0-769 GCF_038429965.1 Brevibacterium ammoniilyticum | reverse complement strand
GGCGCCGCCGGCGCCCGAGGCGCTGCGGATCGCGCGGCTGGAGGCGGAGAATCGCAGGCTGGCGGAGGAGAACACGTTCTTGAAAAAAGCCGCGGCCTTCTTCGCGAAGGAACAGCGGTGAGCGAGAAGTTCACGCTCATGCACGCGGAGAAGGCCAACCACACGATCGGCCTCATGGCCAGGCTCCTCGAGGTCTCTCGCGCCGGCTACTACGCCTGGGCGAAACGGCAGGGCACGCTCTCGCCGACCGCAGCCCGGCGGACGTGGCTGGCAGAGCAGATCCGCACGATACACGCTGAGTCGAACGGCGTGAACGGGTTCCGGCGGGTGCTCGCCGCGCTCGCTCGGCGCGGCATCAGCGCCTCGGAGGGGCTGGTGCGCGGCATCATGAACGAGCTGGGGATCTTCGGCATCCAGCCCCGGACGAGCAAGCGCACCACGATCGCCGCCGACGACGAGCACGACCGCCCCGACCTGATCCGCCGGGACTTCACCGCCTGCCGGCCCGGCGAGCGGCTCGTGGGCGACATCACCTACTTGCGCACGGGCGAGGGATGGCTCTATCTGGCGACCGTGATCGACCTCCACAACCGTGAAGTGGTGGGCTGGTCGATGGCCGCGCACATGCGCACCGAGCTGATCAGCGACGCGCTGCGGATGGCCCACGCGCACGGCCGCATCGCACCGAACGCGATCTTTCACTCGGACCGCGGAGCTCAATACACATCGGCTGAATACGCCGCTCTCGCGAAGGAGCTCGACGTGCGAC
>NZ_BAABNP010000044.1:0-1073 GCF_038429965.1 Brevibacterium ammoniilyticum | reverse complement strand
GGCTCTTCGTAATTGAGAGTGTAGATCGGTGATTCCAGGACACGGCGAGTCGCTGCGCGGATAGACGTCGAGGTCTTCCGATGATGGAAGTTCTCACACAATCCATCCGAAAGACCTCGACGTGGCCAAGCCTACTTTCTCGACCCCTGACCTCACGACATTCTGCCGACTCGACACCCTCGATCTGACCTGCACCGGCCAAAACATCACCGGGCACAAGGCGATTCTGGAATGCCGGCCCAACACTGCTGATGACTGGTGCCGTCGGTGCGGTGGCCACGGGATCGTTCGCGATACCGTCGTCCGCCGTCTGGCCCACGAACCTTTCGGCTACCGACCAACCACGCTTCATCTTCGCCTCCGCCGTTACAAATGCGTCGAGTGTGGCCGCGTCTGGCGTCAAGACGCCACAGCCGCGGCACCACCACGAGCGAAGATCTCGCGAACCGGCCTCGACTGGGCGTTGCGTGCCCTCGTCATCGATCACGACACCGTGTCCGTCATCGCTGCGAAACTCGCAGTGTCCTGGCACACCGCGAACTCCGCCGTCCTCGCTGAAGGTCAGCGGTTGTTGATCAACGACCCGACTCGTTTCGACGGGGTCAGCGTCATTGGTGTCGACGAGCATGTATGGCGGCATACCCGGCGTGGCGACAAGTACGTCACCGTCATCATCGACCTCACCCCGATCAGCGAGGGAACAGGCTCGGCACGTCTGCTCGACATGGTGGCTGGCCGTTCGAAGCAGGTGTTCAAACAATGGTTGAAAGACCGACCGAAAGACTGGCGTGAGGGCATCGACGTCGTCGCGATGGACGGATTCTCCGGCTTCAAAACAGCCTCAGCTGAGGAGCTGCCCGACGCTGTCGAAGTCATGGACCCCTTCCACGTCGTCAAACTCGCCGGTGATGCCCTCGACGAGGTACGTCGCCGAGTTCAGCAAGAGACAACCGGCCATCGCGGACGAGCAAAGGACCCGTTGTACCGGGCAAGAAGAACTCTGCACACGGGCAGCAGCTTACTCACGACCAAGCAGCAGGAAAGAATCGCGAACCTCTTCGCTGACCCGAACT
>NZ_BAABNP010000043.1:0-1424 GCF_038429965.1 Brevibacterium ammoniilyticum | reverse complement strand
GGCTCATCGCAGTTGAGGGTGTAGTCGGGGTCTGAATCCGCCGGCCTCGAGTAGAGATCGGGCGATGTAGTGGGTGAGGTTGCGGAAGCCGAGGGCGGAGCCGCGGAGGTGTTCGAGTCGGCCGTTGATGGCCTCTGTCGGCCCGTTCGAGGTCCCGGGCCGGTCGAAGAAGGCGAGCACGTCTGCGGCGCGCTGCTTCAGCGTCCGGCCGAGTGTGCGGATCTCGACCAGCGCGTCTGGGACGCCGCTGGCGACCGACTCGATGACCGCTCGCATCCTCTGCTTGCCCGTGGTCTTGTTGGGCTCGCGGTAGGCGGCGACCATCCGCTGGTAGATGCCCCAGGTCGCTTCGACCTGGACGTGCTCGTCTGCCGCGAATACCGTGTCCAGCCGGGCGCGCTGGGTGTCGGTGAGCAGGTCCGCGCCGGTCTGCAGGGTCCGCCGCGCCCGGTAGAGCGGGTCCCCGGCCCGGCCCCGGTGCCCGAGGGTGTGCTGCTGGACGCGCTGCCGGCACCGGTCCAGTCCCTCACCTGCCAGACGGATGACGTGGAACGGATCCATGACCGGTACTGCGGTGGGTAGCTCTTCGGCGGCAGCGGTCTTGAACCCGGTGAACCCGTCCATCGCGACGACCTCCACCCCGTCCCGCCACGCCCGAGGACGATCGGCCAGCCACTGCTTGAACACGGCCTTCGACCGGCCCGCGACCATGTCCAGCAGCCGCGCGGGCCCGGACTTGTTCCGGGCCGGGGTGAGGTCGATGATCACGGTCACGTACTTGTCGCCGTGGCGCGTGTGACGCCACACGTGCTCATCGACCCCGATGGTGGTGACCCCGGCGAACCGGGCCGGATCGTCGATCAGCACCCGCTTGCCCTCGGCGATGACCGCCTCGTTGGCGGTATGCCAGGACACTCCCAGCCCGGCAGCGACGCGGCTGACGGTGAGGTGGTCCACGACCACACCGGTCAGCGCCCAGCCCACCCCGCCACGGGTGATCTTCGCCCGCGGCGCCGCGGCCTTCGACGTGTCCTGCCGCCACGTCCGACGGCAGGTAACACACCGGTACCGGCGGACCCGGACCATCAAGGTCGTGGGCCGGTGCCCGAACGGCTCGTGCGCCAACCGGCGGATCACCGTGTCTCGGGGCACGCCCTCGGCCCCGCACTCCCTGCACCACGGGTCCGGCTCCAGGACCCGGCACTGGATCACCGCACGATCAGGCTCAACCCGCTGTCCGACGGCCTCGAGGCCGAGCTCGTCGAGACGGCAGAACGTGGTCAGGTCAGGGCGAACGAAGGTAGCGTGATCCATGTCGAGGTCCTCAGGATGGGCAGTGTCAGAACTTCCATCCTCGGAGGGCCTCGACCCCTATCCAGCGACCGACGCGCCCAACCCGACTACACTCTCAGCTGCGAAGAGCC
>NZ_BAABNP010000042.1:0-1556 GCF_038429965.1 Brevibacterium ammoniilyticum | reverse complement strand
CGGAATTTTTCAAGGTGTTTGAGGCCAGTGGGTGTCAGGCGGCTACCGGTTCGGCGGCGGTTGGTTGGTTGATCCAGGCGTGGGTGGGTAGCGCGAGGATTTTCGGGTCAGCGGTGGTGGAGAAGCGCTCGGGGTGAGTAGCGCGGGCCGCGGCCAGGGCCGCTGAGCGCTGCTGACTCACGGTCGCGGCGTGGCCGTAGTGGACGTCGGCGGGGGTGTGCAGCCCGATCCCGGTGTGACGGTGTCCGTGGTTGTAGGTCTCGACGAAACCGGCCATGAACGCCCGGGCGTCGGCCAGAGAGCCGAAGCGGTCCGGGAAGACCGGGGCGTACTTCAAGGTCTTGAACCACGCCTCGGAATACGGGTTGTCATTGCTCACGCTGGGTCTGGAGTGGGAACGGGTGACGCCGAGGTCGGCCAGCAGCGCGGCCACAGGTTTGGAGGTCATCGAGGTGCCGCGGTCGGCGTGCACCACGGTGGGCACACCGTGAACCCCGAAGATCTCCTTCATCATCTCCTCGGCCAGAGGCCCGGACTCTCGGGCGTGGACGTGGGCGCCGACGATGTAGCGGGAGTAGACGTCGAGCATCACGTAGGCGTCGTAGTAGACGCCCTTGGCCGGGCCGGGCAACTTGGTGATGTCCCAGGTGTAGACCTGACCGGATCCGTCGGCCATCAGCTCAGGGATCGCTCGGGCCGGGTGACGGGCCTGGCGCCGGCGTTCCTTCACCTGCGCGGCGGCTGCGAGGATGCGGTACATGGTGGCGATCGAGCACAGGTACACCCCGCGCTCCAGCAGCGTGGCGTAGACCTGGGCCGGGGGCTGGTCGACGAATTCGTCACTGTTGAGCACCTCCAGCACCCGTTCCCGCTCAACGCGACTGAGCCGGTTGGCCGGCTCCACCGCGGTCCGAGGTCCCGGTGCTGTCCGGGCCCGCCGGCGGGTGGCGGTGGCCCGCGACACCCCGGTCAGTCCCGCTGCGTCCCGGGTGGTCACGCCTGCGGCGGTGAGCTCGGTGTAGGCGCCCATCAGCGCTTCTTGCGCGGCTGCTCGGTGTCCGCGCTCTCGGAAATCTGCTCCAAGAGCGCGTGTGCTTTTCCCATGATGTCCAGGGCGGTCTCGGTGGTGGCCAGCTTCTGCTGGGAGGCGGCCAGCTGGCGGCGCAACCGGGCGATTTCGGCCTGCTCCGCACTCGGCCGGCCAACGGCTTCATCGGCCGCCTTGCCTTCGAGCACGCCAGCATCGCGCATCCGGCGCCATTCGCTGATCAGCGAGGAGTACAGGCCCTCCCGGCGAAGGTAGGCCCCACCCTGCTGCTCCTGGCAGGCCTGTTCGTAGGCGGCCAGATGCGCCAGCTTCTGCTCCGGGGTGAAGCTCCGGCGCCGAGCCGGGCCACCAGCACGAGGGTGAGCGTCACTCATCTGTCCATCATCGGCGATCGCGGACAACGGCGGGGCGAACGTGGAACTACTCATGGTGATCGATCCTGAATCTCGCCCTGCGTCAGGCGGACTTGCTGTGAACCACTGGACTCAACTCACCCTGACACGCAGGG
>NZ_BAABNP010000041.1:0-1770 GCF_038429965.1 Brevibacterium ammoniilyticum | reverse complement strand
CCTGGGTTGGGTCACTTGCACAGTTTCGGGTGCCCCGGAAGTCTCTGACCAGGGATGATGGTAGCGTTTAGTGCCCGATTAAGGCACTAATTCGGGTCGGTAGAATCGGAGAATGGCCTGGATCAGACGCGTCCGCACCAAATCGGGTGCCACAGCTGTCCAGATCGCTGAGTCAGTCGGTGGACGCCGGCGTATCGTCCGCCACCTCGGCTCCGCCCACGACGAAGCCGAACTCGGCCTCCTCATCGCCCAAGCCGAAGAGCTCCTCGCTGATGACCGGCAGGGAACACTCGACCTGGGCCTGACCCCAACAGTGACGAAGTCACACATGATTCCCGACCCGACACCGGCACGACTGGTCACAGAACAACCCCGGCAGCCATCCCCGGACAGGGTGCCACGCGCTAGGGTCATCAAGTCAGCAGCGAATCTGCTCTACGAGGCTTTAGCCGATGTGTACACCAGTCTCGGGTTCGACGTCATCGATGACGACGTCTTCCGCGATCTTGTTATCGCCCGCATCGTCGAACCCACCAGCCTCCTCGACGCCGACCGAGTCTTAGCCGACCTGGGACGCACTGCTGCCAGTCATTCCACGAGGAAGCGGACTCTGCGCAAAGCCCACACGAATGCGTTCCGTGATCTCATCGCTACCGCGTGTTTCACCCACGCGGCCGCCAACGGGGATGTCTCTCTAGTCCTCTACGACACGACGACACTGTACTTCGAGGCAGAGAAGGAAGACGATCTGCGTAAGGTCGGGTACTCGAAAGAACGTCGTGTAGACCCACAGATCGTCGTCGGTCTCCTCGTCGACCGGACAGGGTTCCCCCTCGAGATCGGCTGCTACGAGGGCAATAAGGCAGAAACAGCGACGATCATCCCGATCGTCAAGACCTTCCAAGCCCGTCACCAGTTATCGGACATGGTCGTCGTTGCTGATGCGGGAATGCTCTCAGCTGCGAATCTGCACGCCCTGGATGAAGCCGGCCTGCGTTTCATCGTCGGTTCACGATTGACGAAAGCACCGAGTGATCTCGCAACACATTTCGCTTGGAATGGGGATCATGCCGATGACGGGCAGATCGTTGATACGTTGACCCCGCGGGGGAAGACTCCCCTTGATCCTTATCGCACTGATCGCCGGAGTGAACCTGTCTGGACTCCCGACGGGCATCCGCACGCGTGGCGGGCTGTGTGGCAGTACCGGCGCAAGCGCGCCTTACGGGATGAGCAGACACTCAATGCTCAACGCAATCGAGCTATCGATGTCATCGAGGGAGTCAGAGCTCAGAAGAGTGCACGGTTCGTGAAGACGAAGAGCGGGGCGAAGGACTTCGATGAAGCCGCCTATGCCCGGGCCATGCGGCTCAGTGGGTGGAAGGGGTACGTGACGAATATTGAGCGCTCGATCATGGATGCCCGGGAGGTGATCGGGTCGTATCACGACCTGTGGCATGTTGAGCAGTCTTTCAGGATGTCGAAGACGGACCTGCGGGCCAGACCGATGTTCGCTCGGACCAGGGATGCGATCGAGGCGCATCTGACGATCGTGTTCGCAGCGCTGGCTGTTTCTCGTACTGTTCAGGACCGGACGGGTATATCGATCCGTCGGTTCATACGAACGCTGCGACCGTTGCGGTCGGCTGTTGTCGAGATCAACGGGACGATTATGACTCTGCCGCCAGCTCTCGGGGAGGTTGAGTCGAAGCTCCTCGAGACGTTGAAACTCCACTGATCAAGGCACTAACGCATTTGACCCAACACAGG
>NZ_BAABNP010000040.1:0-1932 GCF_038429965.1 Brevibacterium ammoniilyticum | reverse complement strand
GGAAGACCTCGACGTCTATCCGCGCAGCGACTCGCCGTGTCCTGGAATCACCGATCTACACTCTCAATTACGAAGAGCCGGATGAGGTCGATCGCTGCGATCACCGGGGAGGCAAATCTATCATCTTTCAACGACTTTGGCGTCAGGTATGCCTGATCTGCGGAGGGACGGCATCGGTCGGGGAGAAGCCGGCGCAGCCGTACCGCTGGGTGACACGATCCGCCTGCCAAACGCGCGATGTCGATCCACGCGGATTCGCCGCGGCCGCCTCGGCGAATCTGGTCCCGCACCGTACCGCGAGCCGCACGCCCTCTCATTCTCGATCCACGGCTGGCAGGAATTCCGCACCTCCCACGAATCGCCGCGCCCTCAATCAACGCGGGGCTCGAATTCCGAGTCGCGGGCGACGCGGAAAGCCGGCTGCGCGTGGACCGACGCCTGGGTGTCCGAAACCGCGTAGCAGCGTCACTGCACGCGTCGCAATCTGCTAATCGGATTTCCAAGCGGAACCCGCCACAGTCGAAGGGGAGCCATTCTCTTTGCCGCGACCCGATCTTGCGACCAGCGTCTTCCACGGCAATGCCGTCAGCAGTCCGATGAGCGCCACACCCAGGAAGAGCAGGACCAACGGTTGCGAGAGCATTGCCCATAGGTCTCCACCGGTCAGCCCAAGTGCCTGTTGCAGGTTTCGCTCCAGCATCTCCCCTAGCACCAATCCGATGACGAGCAACGCTGGAGACATTCCAACCAGTCGCATGACGTAGCCCAGAACACCGAATGCGAGGGCAATGTACACATCGGCCACCGAATTGGAGACGCTGTAGCAGGAGATGAGTGCGAGCATGAGGATCGCCGGAGCCATGTACGGCATCGGAATCGCTAGAATCTTTGCCAGGAGAGGTGAAGCTCCGATATTCACGATGACACCGAGAATGGCGCTGATGAGAAGAGCACCTACGATCGTCCACCCCAGCTCCGGGTTGGCGTCGAAGAATCCCGGACCGGGGTTCAGTCCGTACATCATCAGATAGGCCAGCAGAACAGCGGTTGTGCCGGACCCTGGAATTCCCAAGGTGAGAAGGGGAACCATCGAGCCTGAGACCGCAGCATTGTTGGCGGATTCTGGAGCAACAAGCCCCCTTACTGCTCCCTGCCCCATTCCGGCTGACTGCGGAGCAAGCCTCTTCTCCAGGCCATATGAGAAGAAAGCGGCGATCGTCGTCCCCGCGCCAGGCAGGACACCTGCAATGAAGCCGATGATTGAACCCCGAAGGCTGGGCAACACTCCTTGCTTAAGCTCATTACCTGTGGGGAAGAACTTTCCAGTGAGTCGAGTGGGCACCCTGGAGTTCGCTTTCATCATGGTGCTGGAGAGGATCTCTCCGATCCCGAACACCCCGATGATTGCCACGATCGGGTCGATGCCTTCCAACAGCGTGAAGCTTCCGAAAGTGAACCGGGGCAACCCCGACTGCAGTTCGATGCCCACGGTGGAGATCGCCACGCCGATAACGACTGCAGTGAGGCCGAGCATCGGCGCCTCACCGACCAATGTTGCACTGAGCACCAAAGCCATCACGACAACTGCGAAGTACACTGCCGGGCCGAAGGCCAGGCCCAATTCCGACATCGGTCCGGCCACGAAAGCCAAACCGAGGAAGGCCAGGATGCTTCCAACGAACGATGCCAGGGCCGAAATGGACAGCGCAGTGGCCGCTTTTCCCTTGAGCGCCATAGGGTGCCCATCGAGAGTCGTCATAATGGCACCGGGGTCTCCGGGAATATTGAGGAGAATCGCTGAGATTCGTCCCCCGTATTCTGCACCGAGATAGAGGGAGACCATCAACGGCTGGGGTGTGACACTTCTCGTAGACAGTCGTTACCAGGAAGGCACGACAGGGAATCATGTCTACGAATCGCAGGACGTTCACG
>NZ_BAABNP010000039.1:0-2240 GCF_038429965.1 Brevibacterium ammoniilyticum | reverse complement strand
GGCTCTTCGTGATCGAGAGTGTAGGCAGTTGATCGCGTCGTTGCCCAGGTAGGGGTCGAGGTCTCCCTGAGAATGGAAGTTCTGACGCTGTCCAACCGGAAGACCTCGACGTGCCCCAGCCTACTTTCCTCCCGCCCGACCTGACCACGTTCTGCCGGCTCGATGAGCTCGGCCTTCAAACCATCGGGCAGCACTTGTCGCCAGATCGTGCGGTGCTGGAGTGTCGAGTGCTCGAACCAGACCGGTGGTGCAGGAAATGCGGGTGCGAGGGTACGGCCCGGGACACGGTACCGCGGCGACTCGCGCACGAACCGTTCGGGCACCGGCCCACGACGCTGTTGATCCGCGTGCGCCGATACAAGTGCTCCGGGTGCGGACGCATCTGGCGGCAGGACACATCGAAGGCAGCGCCTGCGCGGGCGAAGATCTCCCGCGGCGGGCTGGCTTGGGGTCTTGCGGGCCTGGTCCTGGATCATCTCTCCGTCGCGCGCGTTGCCACGGGTCTCGGGGTATCCTGGTCGACCGCGAACGCCGCGATTCTCGCTGAGGGCAGACGGCGTCTGATCGACGACCCGCACCGGTTCGACGGCGTGAGCACGATCGGCGTCGACGAGCATGTTTGGCGACACACGCGCAAGGGCGATAAGTACGTCACGGTGATTATCGACCTCACCCCGAACCGGAACAAGACGGGGCCCGCGCGGCTTCTGGACATGGTCGAGGGCCGCTCGAAGGCCGTGTTCAAACAATGGCTCGCCGGGCGGCCGAAGACCTGGCGGGACGAGATCAAGGTCGTCGCGATGGACGGATTCACGGCTCTTCACGAACGAGGGTGTAGCGCGGGTCTGAACCCTCCGGCTTCGAGCAGCGACCGAGCGATGTAGTGGGTGAGGTTGCGGAAGCCGAGGGCGGAGCCGCGGAGGTGTTCGAGTCGCCCGTTGATGGCCTCGGTCGGGCCGTTGCTGGTGCCTGGGCGGTCGAAGAACGCGAGGATGTCGCCCGCCCGCTGCTTCATGGTCCGGCCGAGCTTGCGGACCTCGACGAGCGCCGCGGGAACGCCGCTGCTGATCGCAGCGATCACCTCCTGCATCATCGCCTTCGCTTTCTTCTTGTCGGGCTCCCGGTAGGCCGCGACGATGCGCTGGTAGATGCCCCAGGTCGCCTCGACCTCGACGTGCTCCTCGCTCGCGAACACTGCGTCCAGGCGTGCCCGCTGCCGGTCGGTGAGCAGGCTCGCCCCGGTGTGCAGGGTGCGGCGGGCTTTGTAGAGCGGGTCGCCCTTGAGCCCGCGGTGACCGGTGGTGTCTTGCTGGACCCGACGCCGGCAGACATCCAGCGCGTCGCCGGCGAGGCGGACCACGTGGAACGGGTCCATGACGGGGACGGCGTCGGGGAGTTCCTCGGCGGCAGCGGTCTTGAACCCGGCGAAGCCGTCCATCGCGACCACCTCGATCCGCTTCGCCCAGTCCGCAGGGCGGGCGGCGAGCCACTGCTTGAACACCGCCTTGGAGCGGCCCTCGACCATGTCCAGCAGCCTCGCCGGCCCGGTCTTGTTCCTCGCGAGCGTGAGGTCGATGATCACGGTGACGTACTTGTCGCCCAGCCTCGTGTGTCGCCAGACGTGCTCGTCGACACCGATCGTGGTGACCCCGTCGAACCGGGCGGGGTCGTCGATCAGGCGCCGCTTGCCTTCCGCGAGGACGGCGGCGTTCGCGGCACTCCAGGACACCCCGAGACCTGCGGCGACGCGGGTGACGGTGAGGTGGTCGATGACGATGCCCCGCAGCGCCCACTCCAGGCCGCCGCGGGAGATCTTCGCACGCGGCGCCGCTGCCCGCGTCATGTCCTGCCGCCACGTGCGCCGGCAGTGTCCGCACCGGTACCGGCGCACCCGCACCAGCAGGGTCGTCGGCCGGTGCCCGAACGGCTCGTGCGCCAGTCGACGCGTGACCGTGTCCCGCGGCACGCCCTCGACACCGCACTTCCGACACCACGGGTCGTCCTCGACGACGCGGCATTCGATCGTGGCCCGATCCGGCTCGATCAGCTGGCCGACGGCGACGAGGCCGAGCTCGTCGAGGCGGCAGAACGTGGTCAGGTCAGGGGTCGCGAAAGTAGGGTGGAGCACGTCGAGGTCTTTCGGGATGGCGAGCGTGAAGAACTTCCATCATCCGGGAGACCTCGACCCCTACCCGGCCACCGACGCGCTCAACCGACTACACCCTCGTTCGTGAAGAGCC
>NZ_BAABNP010000038.1:0-2641 GCF_038429965.1 Brevibacterium ammoniilyticum | reverse complement strand
AGAACTTCCATTCTCAGGGAGACCTCGACCCCTACCTGGGCAACGACGCGATCAACTGCCTACACTCTCGATCACGAAGAGCCCAATTGTCTGCCTCTATCAAGTCTCTTATTGAAAACGGGCTCTTCGGACATCTGGTGGGGGTCATGGCGTGAGTCCGCCGGCGGCGAGGAGCATGCGGAGCCGGTAGTTCTCGCGGTTTCGATAGCCGCGGGCTAGGCACCTGTGCAGTTCGATGATTCCGTAGACGGCTTCGGTGCCGCAGTTGTTCGCGCGGGCGGTGGTGAAGTAGGCGAGGAACGCTGAGCGCCAGCGCCGCAGGGTGCGGCCGAGCCGGGCGATCTCCGGGATCGAGCAGGTGTGGAACGTGTCGATCACCCTCTTCGCGGTCAGTCGTCTCTCTGCCAGGTCCTTGTGGTGGTAGACGGATCGGAGTTGCTGTGCGCACTGTCATGCGACGAACACTTCGTCGTGGGCGATGTCGGCTTCCATTGCCGCGTGAAGCCGGGCCTGCTGCTTCTCCGTGAAGTTCTCAGCCCTGGCGCGGAGAATGGTCTGTACCCCGTAGGGCGGGTCGCCCTTGCGTCCGCGGTGCCTGAGGGGGTCCTGTTTTGGACGCGTCGGCGGACCTCGTCGACTGTGGCGGTGCCGTGCTTAACCACGTGGAACGCGTCGAGGACCGCGACGGCGTCGTCGAGCTTGTCCTCGATTGCCGTCGTGTATCCGGCGAACGGATCCGGGCCTGCGGCCTTCACCTGCAGGCGGAAGTTGTCGCCGCGCTCACCGAGCCACGTCGTATGGGCCTTCCCGGACGGGCGCCAGATCCAGCGCCCTCGCGCGTGTCCTTCTTTGACTTTCGCAGGTGAGGTCGACCATTCCGGTCAGCCCCTCCGGTCCCCGCCGGAGCGGGTAGACGTGATGCCAGACATGCTCAATGACACCGAGGCTGGTGACGCTCTCGAACCGCGACTCGTTCCGCTTTGAGCCGCACCAGCACGGGCTCGATAGCCCGCCACAGCGTATTCCACGAGCCGGGCGAGACCCTGGATCGTGGCGTGCTCAAGCCGCAACTGCCCGGTGGCCCACGCGACGGCCGACCCCCGCGGCGCGAGCAACGACGAGTCGTGCTCTACGAACGTCTTCCGTGGGCAGTCGGACTCACCGCGCCCCCACACCACCCGCACCTCCGTCATCCCGGGCACATCACGGAGCAACCGTCGGCGCCGACCGTGCGCGGACACGAGCACACCGCGACCAAGGCACCTCGTCGGGTGGGCACGGGTCGAGACCGTCACGTCGAGGACGTCGTCGCGACGATCGACGTGCTCGACGTGGACTCCGTCAAGGCCCAGCAGCAAGTCGCTGCGGGAACACGGACAGTCGGCAGAGCGTGCGTCAGCGTATCCCGGAGTAGGGTGAAGCACGTCGAGGTCCTCGTTAGTTGATCAGAGAGTTAACGCTTCTGATCCTCGGGGACCTCGACCCCTATCGTCGAATCACCGCCCGGGCACCCTCACCCCACCCAATACCCGAAGGGCCCGATATCGGAAGAGCCTGGTGAGGCGGAAATCGTTCAACCAATTCGATGCCGAGCTTCAAATACGCATCGTCCCTATATCGCTGGTACTTGCACAACAGAAAACGTGCGCTAAATCCAGTTGCGTCAAACTCTTCGGATCAAGTCTCGATTCCCGCCAGTGGAATAAGAAACATCGAGATCACAGCTGGATTTATCGGAGAATTATTCCTTTCTGCAGATATTTCTAACTGCCACACCACCCGCAATGCTCACAACCAAAAAACCGGCAAGATAGATTAGTGAGTTGACCAGTAGGTATTACATACGCTCGGGAGTGCGCTCGACACCTGCGCAACCGCAGTGGATCCCGCTTTCTTAACTACTCTTTTCGACTTAGGTGCTAGAATCGCAGTAGCTGAATGCTTTTTCTTAGGATGATAATACTTAGAATAGCAATACTTGGTGATTCCCTTTGTGTAAGAGCCAGTAATCCAGGTTCCACCACCTACAGCCCTCTTCTTTGCTGGACCCATGTAAAATTGGGCGGATCCTGAGTCTACGCTGTTGACCGAGGGTGCTGAATCAACCTCGTCGAACGAAGTCGAAGAAGCGCTGGCCGAATCAAGACTCACACCAGTCAAGATCATCGTCAACACGGAAGCGGCTACAGTTCTTTTAATTTTCACTTTTCTTTCGCCTAAGAACAATTGGATGTAGAATTCGGAAAGTTTGCGAAGACATTTTTTCTCTCGTTGCAACCCGCCAAGCATAGCAGTTTTAGTCCAGAAGCTGAAATTCACAGTGGCTGCCGCTGTAGTTTACATTTGAACTTCATTGGATCGTCTCGACCTGCGGCCTTACGTGAATGAGAGTCCAGGTTGATGAGTCATAGCCAATGTAAGTCGTCGCCTGGCGGCTGTCTCGGGGCATGTCTGATAAATGCTGTAAACAGGCGATGACACCGTTGAGCACGATAGATTCTCGAGAGACGACGGCGAGCTTGTCATAACTGGGGGACAGTCTTCGCCACTGCTTTAAGCGGCTCATCGTAATTGAGAGTGTAGAACCGGTCTGAAGCCACCGGACTCGAGCAGACACCTCGCGATGTAATGCGTGAGGTTG
>NZ_BAABNP010000037.1:0-2689 GCF_038429965.1 Brevibacterium ammoniilyticum | reverse complement strand
GAACTTCCATCCTCGGAGGGCCTCGACCCCTATCCAGCGACCGACGCGCCCAACCCGACTACACTCTCAGCTGCGAAGAGCCCGTTAACTCTCTGATCAACTACCGAGGACCTCGACGTGCTTCACCCTACTCCGGGATACGCTGACGCACGCTCTGCCGACTGTCGGGACGACGGATGAGGTCAAGGTTGCATCCGAGGGCCCCGTTTCACAAGGTCCTCATATTGTCTGACTCAGTCGGTGTGGGTCTACCGGAGTCCTTGTGCTTACGCACCCAGACTCGCAGGGTCTCTTTGCCCAGGCCGAGTTCCTTCGCTACACGGGTGATCGCCCCGTTCGCGGTGTCCGGATCGGCCTGGGCGTGGAAGACGAGCTCGACGGCCCGAGCCTTGAGTTCGTAGGTGTGTTTCACTGGCAAGAGAGAATCTGCTTCTTCCAATCTCCCTGCCTCTATTATCCCCGGGGCATGACACCTTGCACATGGCCTTCGTCACACCCACGCGGATGGTTCCCCGCACCCGTGCCTACGTCGAGCGCCAAACCGTAGAAGGCCGCACGCTCCGAGAGATCCTCCGATGCCTCAAACGCTACCTAGCTCGCGAGATCTACCCGCACCTCAACACTGCTGCCCACGCCCAGTTCGACGCTCAACAAACATAGGAGATTCAACGGCAGGCTCGAGCATCCCCGCGGATCGGCTTTGGGGTTCAGTGGCATGACACACTACATCGCCAGTTGTCCGCTCGAGTCCGGCGGATTCAGGCCGGTTCTGCACCTTCAATCACGATAGGGCCGAAAACGACAGATCTTCAGATGACATATGCCGAACTGCTTCAGACAGACTCGCTACGGCCTACATTGACGATGACCGGACCGACGATGTTACTTGCTCGCGCAGCTTCGAGCATGAAGGCAACAAGCGTCGACGCACTCGCAGCAGACCACTCGGGAACATCGAATACTGCACGTAACACCATCGGTGATGAACGCAACGCCCACCGGTCATCGAACGTGGCCCTAGAGTTTTCGTCGGTCAGCGCACGGAGCACGATATCGCCGGTATGCGTGGCTTCAAACCAATTTTCGACCGCGGAATCGCGTAATCGCGCCCGTGGAGGCGTAAACAGGTTCACGGTGGCTTCGGTTGGCTCTGTCGCACCGTCGACTGCTGCGAACTGGTCGAGGAGCGTCTGGATCCACACGGAGTCGACCGGTGCAACGACCTCCGGGATCTGAATGTTGAACGACGATATCGACAGGCTCCCCAACTGGGCGACGGTATCGGCAGCTGCATGAAGGAACAGCGGCACAAGCATGGATGGTGGAACTCCTCCAAGATGTTCGATCTGAAACCATCCAAGCTCCCCCCTCAGGGTTCGCAGAGTCTCAGCACCGGCGAATTCCCAGAAGCCCTCATGTGCTTCGAACGCCTCGTTGGCGGAGCTCTGCGGGCTCAAAGCCGTGCATAGTCCGAAGAAGCGCGCGAACGCACCTTCCTCGTCGATTTCGCCGGCTTGGATTCCTCTGTGGACGTCCTCCGTGAGCTCCAATGTACCGTCGAGACTTACGATGATTGGGTCAGTCGAACCTTTCACAATGTGCACTTAAGAGTCCTTGCGCTTGTGTAGTACTTATTGGGCGAATCGAGGTATCCGATGAGATCGACATCCACCCAGCTACGCCATTGTTTCCTACCCTGCGACCTACACGTCATCCGGGCGTTGGCTCTCTTCGAAGTGCCCGGCCCGATTGTCGTCACTCCAGCCTTGCCCCTTCTGTTCCACGACGAAGTCTTCTTCGGCTTGTACTGGAGCTGCACTGTGACCTTCGCTTTCGTAGCTTTGGTCGTGCCTTTGATCCACCACCCGTGACCTGAAGCCTGACCTCTAGTGACATGGACATAGTCACCCCTCGTGTAGAAGACGGCGACCGCAGCCTGCGCCACAATCGGGTAAGCGCTCTTCGGGTCGGGATCCACGGTCTGCACCAGTCGATTCCCTTCGACAGAATAGCGAGAGTCGACTTCGGCCCCGGAAGCGTCGTGCGAAACCGGTTGTTCGACCACGCCGACCAGTACGTCATCCTTGTACAGCGCCACCGCACCGGTCTTCTGCAGAACAGGTGCAACATCCTCAGTGAAATCGTACTGGGTCGTCCTCGCGGCGTCAGGCCCGGCCAAAAGTACACTGGCACCGATCGCGCCGTTGTCGAGGATCTGCATCGCGTGAGCTGTCTCGGACCCGTTTCGAAGCATGACGGTGGTGCCATCGGTTGTCACAGACGTATCGTTCGGTGCGGCATGTTCTGTCACCGAGAGTCCAACATCGACTCGATCATCGACGCTGGTGGAGGCTCGCAAGCGTCCATCTGCGCTTAGAGATGTCACGACGCCATCGCGGCGCCATGTGACCTCTTCGTCGCTGGTATCAAGTGCGGTGGGCATCGCGATCGGCCTTGTCTGCGAGTTGTCAAGGGCCACTTGAGCATCGTCTGGTCGCTCAAGAAGGCCTGAAGAGGTCTGTGCCTGGACTGGGGATGAGGTTGGCAATGCGATAGCAAGGGCCAGGGCGAGCGAACTCGCCTTCACCAATGGACGAATTGTCACTTCGAGGATCTCCAAATGTAACAGGGGCTTCGCTGCCATAGTAGGCAGTGTCGAAGTTGACCGGGGTGGTCAGAACTCATTCTG
>NZ_BAABNP010000036.1:0-3148 GCF_038429965.1 Brevibacterium ammoniilyticum | reverse complement strand
CCACGCCTGGATCAACCAACCAACCGCCGCCGAACCGGTAGCCGCCTGACACCCACTGGCCTCAAACACCTTGAAAAATTCCGGAGACGACCAGCGGCCACAGGAATCCCGAGGCGGCATACGCCACACAGCGCACTGCCACATCGATCTACCCGTACGGCCCCCGCGGGAACCCCAACTGCGTCATCGTTGCCGCGGGTGACCGGTAGCCGGGCCTTACGTAAAGCAAGGGGGTCCCTGGCTGCGTCACCTACGAGGGGCGCTATGGCAGCCGTGTCGGTCGCCGCCGGACGGAATCCCCGGCTCGTTCGGCCTCGAGCGGGACAGGGCTGTGCAGTACGGCCGGCCCGCGGTGCAGGAACCCGTCCGAGAGCACTTGGCAGCGCAGGCCGCCCCGGCCGCGCATGGCGGCGTGCGCGCCCGGGGCGAGCACCCGGTCCATCCAGGCGCAGGGGTGGGCCGGCCGCCCACCCCGCAGCCGCACGAAAGCACCTTGGGACTCCAACGCGAATTCCCCGCCGAGCAGGGGCGCCAGCTCGGCGCCCCGGAGGACCACGTTGCGCCGGGTCAGGAGCGGGTCGAAGGGAGGTGTGCCCAGATCTGCCGCCATGGCCTCGAGTGCTTCGACGGCGAGCAGGGTGAGGGCGGCGTCCATGTGCGCGGCCTTGCCGAAGAACCGGTCGCCCACCACGCCCTTGCCGGCCACCAGCTCGACCCGGTCGGCATCCGTGGTGGGCACGTCCGCCGCGCCGTCCCGGGCGCGGCCGAAGTAGGCATGGCCCGGGGACACGAGCAGGTGCAGGATCTCCACGTCGTACTGATAGGTCTGCATCATGCCATCATTCCCTTCGTCACCACGGTTGCCGGCACACCGTAGACACCACCGGACGCACCGTTGATAGCGAGAATTTCAGCGTTCAGGTTTCCTCCTCCAAGCCCCGTCAGAGACCCGGGGGATCGGTTGTCTTACGGGCCTCCGGCGCGGCGCCAGCCACGATTGTAGACGGATCCGTCTAGCCAGAATAGACGGATCCGTCTAGCATGGTGCGCATGATGGCAGTCATCCCCGAAGCCCAGGCCACTGCGCCGAACCGGTCGCCTGCGAGGTCCACGGGAGCTCGTGAGCGGATCATGGCGACCGCCCGCCGGCTGTTCTACACACGCGGCATCAATGCCACCGGCATCGATCTGGTGATCGCTGAGGTCGGCGTGGCCAAGGGCAGCATGTATCACCACTTCGGCAACAAACAGGCTCTGGTAGTGGCTTACCTCCAGCAGGAGGAGGCCACCTGGAAAGCCGCTTCCGAAACCAGGGACGACCCCCGGGCCAGCGCGACTGAGCGCTTGAGAGTCTTCTTCGATGGAATCTCTGTCGATGTTCTGGCCGGCACGTTCCACGGATGCCCGTTCATGAACGCCGCCATCGAACGCCCGGATGATCTCGGGGTGGGCCAGGTGATCGCTCATTACCGGGAAGCACTGGCCTCACATATCGCCCATTTGCTCGGGGAGGACGGGTCCTCGACCGCGGTGGACAAGGTGATGGTGCTGTACGACGGGGCGAAAACGTCCGCCAAGATGACACGGGATCCTGCGCTGGTCGAGCTGGCCGCCGACATGGCCTGCGAAGTTGTTCATGGGCACGGTTCGACTCGCAGGCCGATAGCTCGGAAGGGATGAGCCCTGTTGACACCTGGCGACGACGATTCCGGACCATGATGCGTCCGGAAGCACGTGAGGTGGCGCACGAAGCCGACGAGGTCGTCCCGACGCGCCTGTGCGCGCGAGTTCCGCAGGTGGCCCGGGGAAAGGGTTGCGGCACAGACAACGCGGAAGACGGGGTGTGCGTACCACGCTGCGTCGGTGGGAAACCGCGGGTTGCCGGTGCAGAACCAGGTGCTGCATGAGCATGGAACCGTGGGTTCCTTTTCAAGTCCGAGTGATATCTACAAGAAAAAACGAGGAGACAAGAAAATGATGACGAAGAACACTTCCACCACGGGGATCGAGCAGATGGGGAATTCGGTACTGCGCTATTCCCTGGTGACGAACCTCGTCTGGATCGGTTCCCTGAAATTCCAGGACTACGAGATGGAGAACATCAGGCCCCTGGTCACCTCCAGCCCCTTGTTCTCCGGGGTGCTCAAGAAGCTGGGGGAGAAGAAGACAGCGCAGCTGATCGGGGTGGCCGAGATCGGTATGGGAGCTCTCATCGCCGCCAAGCCCCTCGCCCCGCGCGCTTCGGCCCTGGGCAGCCTCGGGGCGGTAGGGATGTTCGTCACCACGCTCAGTTTCATGGCCACGACCCCGGGAGTGCAGCAGGAGAACCACGGGAAAACCAAGTTGTCCATGGTGGGGCAGTTCCTGCTCAAGGACACCGTGCTTCTGGGGGCATCCATCCTCACGGCTGCCGAGTCGCTGCAGCACGCCCGCCGCCGGTAGCCCGGAAACGACCGTTGCCGTGACCCGGAACGAGCCGGGACGGGAACTGCTGGTGCGGTACCCCGTCCCGGCCCATGTTCTCTGCCCCGGTGACCTGGGGGCCGGTTGGTCAGCGCGCCGGCGGCGGCGAAGCCCTGGAGCCGGCGCACTGAGGGTTCAGCCGGTGGGCGGCCACTCAGTCGGAGGAAATCAGTTTCATGGAGATCGAGTTGATGCAGAACCGCTGATCGGTGGGGGTCTGGAAACCTTCACCTTCGAAGAGGTGCCCCAGGTGGGAGTCGCATCGGGAACAGCGCACTTCGATGCGCTCCATCCCCAAGGACCGATCACGTAGGTAACGCACCCTGTCCTCGGCCAGGGGAGCCCAGAACGAGGGCCACCCGCAGTGCGAGTCGAACTTATCAGTGCTGGTGAACAGCTCTTGGCCACACGCCCGGCACTGATAGACACCGGTGGTGTGCGCGTCGTAGTACTGGCCCGTGTACGGCCTCTCGGTGCCCGCCTTCCGGAGTACCTGGAACTCCTGCGGCGTCAGTTCCTCACGCCACTGCTCCTCACTCTTGTGCACCTCGGGCCGGTAGTTGTCGTATCCAGTGTTCATGACGGCTTCAACGGTCCCCGGCCCCTGCGTGTCAGGGTGAGTTGAGTCCAGTGGTTCACAGCAAGTCCGCCTGACGCAGGGCGAGATTCAGGATCGATCACCATG
>NZ_BAABNP010000035.1:0-3495 GCF_038429965.1 Brevibacterium ammoniilyticum | reverse complement strand
GTGAACGTCCTGCGATTCGTAGACATGATTCCCTGTCGTGCCTTCCTGGTAACGACTGTCTACGAGAAGTGTCACACCCCAGAGGCGTCTCCTCGAGACTCTTCCCCAAGCAACGGTCGGCACCTTGGGCAATGGTCGACACGATTCTCTGGGCGCGTGCGACATCCTCGTAGCGATCATCAACTCTGCGACGCGTGAGTCTCTACTTAACGTTCACTCCGAGGGACTGCTCATCGCAGACGAGTGCCACCGTTACGCTGCTCCGACCTTTGCGAAGGCTCTCCATGCCAACTTCAAGTACAGGCTGGGGCTGACCGCGACATACCGGCGCCCGGACAACGCGGATGCAGAAGTACTCGACCCGTACTTCGGGGGTGTCGTGTTCCAAATGTGGTACGACCGCGCCCTCTCGGACGGAGTGATAGCCGAATTCGACGTGGCATTCGTCGGGGTGAAGTTGACCGACGCAGAGCGGGCCGAATACCAAGCAGCCAGCGCATCAGTGAGCAAGTTGGGTATGTCGCTGAAGACCAAACTCGAGCTTCAGCATGCTCCGTATGAGAAATTCGCTCGGGCGGTTCAGCGCCTTGCAGCACGGAAGAACGACCAATCACCGGTCGCCTTCATGGCGAGGAAGTATCTCGAAGCGGTCGTCAAGCGTCAGAAGGTGCTCACCAATGCAAAGCACAAACTGGAGGTCCTAAAGGGAATTGCCCCCGTGATCGATGAGTCTCGGGGAACCATCGTATTCTCGCAGACCGTCGATTCCTCGACTCGCGCTACGGATGTCCTCATGAGCAAGGGCATAGAGACTCGCGCAGTCTCGTCAGAGTCAAAACCATACGAACGACGCGGGGCCTTGCAGCTGTTTGCAAGCGGAATCGCGAAGGCTCTCTGTGCCCCTCGGGTCCTCGACGAAGGCATTGATGTCCCCGACTCCGATCTGGCGGTGGTTCTGTCCGGCAGCAAGCAACCACGGCAGACGATCCAGCGTCTCGGTCGTGTGATTCGACGGAAGTCCGATGGTCGCCACGGTCGTTTCGTCGTGTTGTTTGCAACGAACACCATCGAAGACGAAGAACACAATTGGGACCAGCAGTTCGGGCCGATGCTGCCCCACGCGCGGCGAATCGCTGAGTTCCATCAATCTCAGCAGAGGGAACTGCGCAGGTTCTTGCGCGGCTGTCCGAACGACCGCCCGAATGCGGACGATGCGGACACAGTCGGATCGCCGACCCCAGCGCAACTGCTTATTCCATTCGAACCCTCCGGACCAGAGAATGCGTCTGACGGCGTGGTGACACCGGAGATTCCGCGAACCATTCCTCACAATCAATCGATGGTCGTCCTGTTGAAAGACGAGGATGATGAGCCGCTCGAACAGTTGAGCTGGCTTCCAGAGACTGACGACTTGGTCGGGATCTATCTCAAGCAGCTTGGGCAATATTCACTTCTCAGCGCAGAACAGGAAGTGGAATGTGCGAAGCGCATTGAAGCGGGCCTCTTCGCGAACTACGTGCTTGGCCTGGGTAAGTACTCGACGCGCAGGGAACGCCACGACCTGGAGGGAGTCGTTGCCGACGGAGACGCGGCATTTGACCAAATGGTCTGCGCGAATCTGCGACTCGTCGTGTCTGTGGCCAAACGGTACAGCGGCCGGAAGATGGCGTTTCTCGACCTGATCCAGGATGGCAATCTAGGCCTCGTCAGAGCAGTGCAGAAGTTCGACTACACGAAGGGCAACAAGTTCTCGACGTACGCGATGTGGTGGATTCGCCAAAGCATCACCCGCGGATCGGCAGATTTCTCGAATACGATCCGCTTACCTGTCCACGTGGTTGAGACGCTGACAGACTACTTGACTTGCAATGCAACTGAGGAGTCCAGGGCGGCGTGCTCCCACGATCACTCCCTGGCTGAATCGGCATTGCGCATGCAACCACTCTCGCTCGAGAGCTATCTCGAAATGCAATGGAGTACGCACTACCGCGACAGCATTTCGACGATCGATGATCGCATCATCGACCCCAGCATGTTCACGGATGACCCGGAACAGGTTCTCGTTGAGACTGAGTGGGTGGCGAAGGTCAACCACCTGGTCGACACATTGCCAGAACGAGAGGCGGAGATCATCCGGCGGAGGTTCGGCTGGTACGACGACGAGCCACAGACTCTGGACCTGATCGGTCAACACTTCAACTTGACTCGCGAAAGGATTCGACAGCTCGAGAAGAAGTCACTTGAGCACCTACGGGAAACGGTCGGGAGATCGGCGAACCAATCCCTTGCCGTCAATGCCCACATCGATGACGCGACTCTCGGCGAGAACGCAGAATTGCACTTAATTAGATAGGTAGCGGTCACTTCACCGTGGTCATCCAGCAACCGCTCGCAATCGCGTGTGCCGGAGATCGCGGGAATCTCGGACAGCGCAAGTGCCGCGAGTGACATCCAGAGGTGTAGCGGAAAAAGCTACGTGACTAGTCAATTCGGATAAATCCGCGACTTTTATATGCTTCAATGGCTTGGGTGCAAAGCACCTTGATTCTGGCAATCGCTCATGATTCAATAGCCCAGGGACTGCTGAGGGTTTGGTTGACTCCTGGACTGGATAGAATCCACGAAGGAGAAAGGCATGCAAAGATCTATTCCGATGAGTTCAATCAGTCAGCGCTCGATCTCATCAACGACGGAATGACCCAGAAGCAGGTCTGCGCGGATCTCGGGATCTCGAAATCTGCCTTCCAAGCCTGAGTACGCGACGCGCGCCTGCGCGAGTACGGCCTCGAACCCTCGCATGATCCTGAGGAGTCACGGGACTAGGCGACAGCGCTCAAGCGCATCCGGGAGCTTGTGCGGGAAAACAAGATTCTCCGCGATGCCGCAGCCTATCTCTCGCAGGCGAACTTGAAGCTCGGTGGTCATCACCCACAATTATGTACCGGCAGGTACCGTGACCTTGCTGCCACCGGGGTGCCGGTGGCAGTGACCTGTCGGGTGCTCGGCTTTTCGAAGCAGGGATTCTATCAGTGGTGTGCCCACCCGGTCTCAGATCGGGACTGGGAGGACGCACACCTGCTCAATGCCGCCTACGACGTCCATGCCGATGATCCTGAGTTCGGTCACCGGTTCATCGCTGATGAACTCCACGGCGCCGGGCACGGATCCTCTGAGCGTCGTTTGTGCGGTTGTGCTGCCAGGAGCAGTTGTTCTCTAACACGATCAAACAAGTCCGGAAGCACGGCAAGAAGCCTGGCCTGCCGGTCTGTGACCTCGTCAAACGCGATTTTACCGCGAGTGCGATCAACGAGCTATGGTCGACCGATATCACGGAGCACCCCAAAACCTTTAGCAGTCCCGTTTGTTGGCAATGAAACCGGAGCCGAGTCAGGAGCTTGACACCGTGCTCAAAGACTTCTGGGCCCACTACAACCATCACCGGCAGCACCAGGCCTTCGGGGAAGGCATCACCCCGGCCGCGGCCTGGGAGGCGGC
>NZ_BAABNP010000034.1:0-3691 GCF_038429965.1 Brevibacterium ammoniilyticum | reverse complement strand
GCGCCGTTATGCGGAGCGGGTGATTATGCCGACCGGATCGCTAGAGGTCTGGGCTCTCGGCGTGAGCAGCGACTCCGGTCGGCATAACCGTGGGCTGTCAGCGATCGGTGAGGAACGCGATGAGAGCGTCCGACGCCTGGTAGCGGGCTGGTGGCCTGTCGCCGATCGCGGGGAGTCGGTCCAGGCTCCGGCGCTTGAGCTCCAGATCGGCGTGGAGATAGGACTGGGTCGTCTGGATGGTGGCGTGGCCGAGCCAGAGCGCGATGCTGGCGGTGTCGATCCCGGCGTGCAGGAGCATCATCGCGCAGGTGTGCCGCAGGGTGTGCGGGGTGACGTTTTTCTCTCTCAGGCTCGCGCAGCGCTCGGACGCGACCTGGATGTGCCGGGCGAGGAGCTTCGCGATCGCCGCCCGACTCAACGCCGTCCCGGTGCTGGTCGGGAACAGCGGCGTCGCAGGGATGCCGTCGAGTTCGTTGAGCCAGGCGGTCAGCAGGCGGACGGTGGGTTTCTGGAGCGGGATCACCCGGTGTTTGCGTCCTTTTCCGAGGCAGCGGAGCTGGCTGTGCGGGCCGATCTCGATGTCCCCGACGCGCAGGCTCATGAGTTCGCTGACGCGGAGCCCGGTCTGGATGCCCAGGTGCAGCAGGAGCCGGTCGCGCCTGCCGATCCAGGTGGTCGTGTCGGGGGCGGCGATGAGAGCTTCAGCCTCTGCCCGGGTGAGGAAGGACACGATGGTCGTCTTGGTGCGTTTCGCGGGGATCGCCAGCACCTGGCTGATCGTCGCGATCGCGTCCGGTGCCCGATAGCTGGCATAGGTGAAGAACGATCGCAACGCCGCCCGCCTCGCGTTGCGTGTCGAGGCGGAGTTGCCGCGCTCGTCTTCCAGATGCTGGAGGAACCCGCCGACCATGTCCGCGTTCAGGTCCACCAGTCGCAACGCTGACGGGGCGGTGCCGGTGCGTTGCTGGGCATAGAGGAGCAGGAGCCGGAAGGTGTCGGCGTAGGCGGCCTTGGTGTGGACGCTCGCGTTCATCTGTCCGTCGAGCTTGTCGGTAAAGAACCGTTGCAGCAGCGGCGCGAGATCACTCATCATCAGCCCCGATCGCCGGGAGGCAGGCCCCGAGTGCGGCGGCCAGCTCGGGGGTGTTCTGCAGATACCAGTAGGTCGAGACAGGGCTGATGTGTCCGAGCCAGGCCGAGAGGACCGGCATCATCTGCTCGACGTCACCACCGGCGCGGATGTGTCCGATGAGGGTGTTCGTCGCGAACGAGTGCCGGAAGTCATGCAACCGTGCCGCCGCCTCGGTCGTGGTGCCGGTCATTCCCGCCAGGTCGCGTATCTGTCGGAAGGCCTGCCCGCTGGTCGAGGTCGCCAGCCGGTCGCCGCGCCGGGTGACGAACAACGCCTCGGTCCGCCTGACGGGGAATCGCTTGTCGCGCAGCCGTTGATACTCGTCGATCGCGCGCATCGTGGTGGCGTGAACCGGCACGATGCGGGACTTGCCGAACTTCGACTCCGTCACCCGCACCCATCCGTTATCACCATCCTCATCCGAGGTGATGTCAGCGTCGTTGAGGCCGCGGGCCTCGCTGATCCGCAGCCCGGTCACCGTCAGTAGTCCGAGCAGCGTCTGCCAGGTCGCGGCGCGAACCTCTGGGGTCAACCGTCCTGCCGCGCGTAGCAGGGTGTCGATCTGCTCCGACGTGTAGATGTGCGGTCGCGGGCGGTGGTTCACGTAGGGTCTCCCGTCGAGGATGGGGACCTCGGTGGCCGGGTCGAACGAGGCGATGTGCTCGGCAAACTGCCGGACCGTGTTCAACCGGGCGAGCACCGTGCCGCGGGAGAACCGCGCAGCCCAGGAGACCGCGAGATCGTGACGGATCGTGGTTTCGCCGGCGTCGTCCATGAAGTCCACGAACTCGCCCAGCACCCGGCCGGGAACGGCGAGCGTGAACCCCAGCGCCCGCCTGGTCGTCAGATAGTCGTCCAGCAGATCCCGCAGGGCGCTCATCGTCCCCACCTGCCCCCAGCCGCAGCCGGCCATTCCGGAACGAGTCGTGTAAGCCGTGCGTGGTCGACCTTGGTGTAGATCGCGGTGGTCCGCAGCTGTGCGTGCCGTAGCAGCCCTTGAACCTCTTGAAGCGTCGCGCCGGAGGCGAGCATCCCGGTCGCGAAGGTGTGCCGTAGTCGGTGCGGCCCGAACTCCGTGATCCCTGCCCTGGCGCAGGCCATCCGCACGATCTTGCCGATCCCGTTCGGTGCGACCGGGCGCACCGGCTCGAACATCGTCAAGAACACCTCGTCATAGCCAGCCCTGCCGCCCCGACCGTGAAGCACATACTCCTCCAACGCGCGACCCACCTCGTCCGGCAACGGCAACTCGTCAGCCCGGTCGCCCTTACCACGGATGCGGATCGTGCCGGTGCGCCAACCGATGTCGCCAAGTCTCAGCGCGGCGATCTCTCCAGCACGGAGCCCGAGGCCGGTGAGCAGCAGCAGGATCGCCCGATCCCGCAGCCCCTTGGGCGCCTGCAAATCGAGGCTGTCCAGCAGCTCCTGGACCGTGCCCTCGGGCACCGGGTCCGGGATCGAAGACAGGCGCCACCCGGCAGCGTTTGGGACGACCCCGGCCAAGTCCTGCCCGACCCTGCCGGTGCGGTGACAGAAGCGCAGGAACGAGCGCAGCATCACCAACTGCTTCCGCAGCGTCGACGGCTTCTGCCCTCGCTTCGCCGCGAGATTCACCCACTCCATCACCGTCGCCGGCGTCAAAGTCCGCAGCGACTCCTCGACCGGTGCGGGCAGCCAGGCGAGGAACCCGACGACCCGATCCGCGTAGACCCGTGCAGTGCCCTCCTGCACGGACCGTTCCCGCGGCAGCCAGTCCTCGAACTCCTCCAACACCTGCTGAGTGTCGCCGCGGCGACGTTCCCGATACTTCGACATCGTGATCCTCCTTGATCTGACCGGGCAGTCGGTGTGACTGCCCGGTCAGATCAAGCGAACCTCTTCGCTGACGCGCGTCGTTATGTTGACCCCGCCGCAGCCGATTACCGTTGGGAGTGTGTCTTATACGGATGTCCCGGTACTGAGGAACGAGTACGTCGAGTTGCAGCCCTTGAGCGCCGAGCATCACGACGACCTCGTCAAGGCCGTCAGCGTTGACGACCTCTGGCAAACATGGTTCACCCACATCCCCTCACCCGAGTCCATGTCAGCCGAGATCGAGCGTCGACTCGCGCGCCACGCAGAGGGTTTGATCGCGCCCTGGGCAATCATCGACCCGACCACAAGCAAAGCCGTCGGCATGACCACTTACCTCAACCCGGACCCCGCCAATCGGCGCCTCGAGATCGGCTCGACGTGGATCGGACGTGAGGTGCAGGGCACGCGCATCAATCCCGCCGCGAAGCTGCTTCTCCTAGAACGCGCCTTCGACGCGTTCGGGTGCATCGCTGTCGAGTTCCGCGCGCACTGGCACAACCACCAATCACGCGCCGCGATCGCCAAGCTCGGAGCGAAACAAGACGGCATCCTGCGCAACCACACCATCTTCGAGAACGGGACCATCCGCGACACCGTCGTCTTCTCCATCCTCGACAGCGAGTGACCCACCGTCCGCTACGGACTCACCGAGCGGCTCGCCCACCCAGGCCGGTAGACATAACCACCCGCTCCGTATAACGGCGC
>NZ_BAABNP010000033.1:0-5741 GCF_038429965.1 Brevibacterium ammoniilyticum | reverse complement strand
GAAAAAATTTCTGGCATCACATTGTTCAAACAAACACGCTATTGGATTCTCAAACCACAAACACACACCCACACCACACACAAGAGAACACTCGCATGCTCGGTGGGGGCATCCACAGGATTGCGTTCACCCGATCACACTCCCGGAAACCGTCCCCGCTCAAACAGTGTTTGTGCTGGTGACACCCGGTGGAAACACCCCTTTGTCGTGGTGTTCCCGGTGAGGCGAACGAGATATAACTCTAGACCACCCGAACCCACCCACGCAACCCGGAAGGCGAAATTCGGCCTGTGACAACGGTCACCGCTGTAGTCAAGCGGGTTCAGGGCTCTTATTCGCCCTGATCCGGGGACCGGCTGCACGCTGCTTCACACACCCGGTCCCAGGGGCTGGGGCTCAGTCGTCCGCCTCGGCGCCGGTCGTTGTGTAGTACCCGTACCCCAGCAGACTCACCGCGATGGCGGCGATGATGCTCGGCCGAGCCAGCACTTCGTACGCGGTGTCGATCCATGCGCCTTGGGCGAAGATCAGTCCGGCGAGCTGTGTGACGACGATGGCGAACGGAAGGATGAAGATGGGGATGACGTAGTAGACGACCAACGGGATGAAGGTCTTCTCCGGCTGCGCTTCGGTGAGTCCGGACGCAACGAAGATCGAGCCTGATGCGGGCGGCGATGCTCCAGGCCAATTGGCGAATCGCTTCCCAGATGTGAAGCACGCCCGGCCTGCGCGCATCAGCGCAACCGCGGAGCCGGCAGGGCGCGTACCGTCGCAACCGGAGCCGGCGCCTTCTCATTCTCAAGGATCCTTGACGTCAGAATCTGACAGTGCGCCTTGTTTCGACTATAGACTGGCCGCATGACCCAGAAGGATCAGCGCGAACGACTCGGCAAGAGCGATCTCGATCTTGAAGACGGGCTTGTCGAAGAGGCGTCAGCAACCGTCACCGAAGGTGCTGCGCGCCTCAATCGGAAACTGCCCGAGCTCATCGTCACGGGGATCTTCGGCGGGATCGATGTCGGCCTGGGGATCTTGGCGATGATCCTCGTCAAGCAGGCCACCGGCTCGGATATCCTCGCCGGTATGGCGTTCGGCATCGGCCTGCTCGCACTCAAACTCGCGCACTCCGAACTGTTCACCGAAGAGTTCCTCCTGCCACTCAACGCCGTCCTCGCAGGGCAGGCGAACTGGCTGCAGGTGGTGCGGCTGTGGGTGATCAGCCTGGCCACCAACTTGGTGGGCGGAGCGGCGTTCGCCTGGCTGATCGTGCTCGCCCTGCCCGACTATCACGGCGTGCTCGTCGACACGGCCCTCGGCTACATGGAGCAGCCTTCACTCGTGGTGATGATCGGGCTCTCCCTTCTCGCGGGAGCCACAATCACCCTGGCCACGCGCATGCAGCAGGGGGCGACGAATCAGGTGGTCACCGCGATCGTCTGCATGGTCACAGGACTGCTCGTCATCGGTTTCAGCATGCTGCACGGCGCGATCAACGCGATCATGATCTTCGCGGCCATATTCGCCGGTGCCGACATCTCCTTCCTGCAGTTCCTGCAGTGGTTCGTCATCGTCATCGTCTTCAACATGCTCGGCGGACTGCTCGTCATCGCACTTCCGAGGGTGATGCGGACCTATCGGGTGCTCAGTGCAGTGCGTCGAGGGGAGATCTCGCTCGAAGAGCTGCAGGAGCAGGCCTCTGAGGATTGAGTCAGGGGCGGCTCAGGCATCCGTTACCGCTGTTGGTACCTGGGCAGAACGGTGTTGCTGTCGACGATCTCCTTGCCCAGAGGCATGAGCGAGACGGGGATGAGCTTGAGGTTCGCCCACCCGAGCGGGATGCCGATGATCGAGAGGAACAGCGGGATCGACGTGACGACATGGCCGATCGCCAGCCACACCCCGGCGACGATGAGCCAGATGATGTTGCCCAAAGTCGCCCCGATGCCGGCGCTGCGCGTTTCGACCACTTCGCGGCCGAACGGCCAGAGCGCGTAGTTGCCGATCCGGAAAGACGCGATGCCCCACGGGATCGTGACGATGAGGATGCAGCAGATGATGCCGGCGATGTAGTACCCGATGGCCAGCCAGAGACCGGAGAAGATCACCCAGATGATGTTGAGCAGAGTCTTCATGGAACAGGTCTCCTAGATCTTCGGGTTCGCGACTGAGGATCAGTCGCGGTTGGAACTGGTCTCAGTGACATCCCACGTGAGACCGCTCTTCCATCGTCGGTCACCACGGACGGACTCGGCAACTGAGGAAGTCCGCAATTGTGCGCGGAGGTTCTCCATTCGGTCAGGTCTGAAGGGCCTTCCCGGCTCCGAAAGGATCTACCGACGGTCCCCGTCGGAAGTCGAGCCACCGCCGCCCGCACTTCTCCACCTGCCGTCGGCCACCTCGGCGCCGTCACCCGCAGCCCGCGGTCGCACGGTCGTGAGCACGATGACGAGCGACGCAGCCATTCCGACGAACAGTACGGCCCCTCCCCACCCGGCCTCGGAGTCCGTCGAGCCGGAGGCCACGAGCGAGAGGAGCACCGGGACGACCGACCCGACGAGTCCGAGCCACACGACGATGCGCGCGAACCTCACCTGATTCCGGCTCACCCGACCGATGACGGCCCAGGGAAAGACGACGAGCAGGAGGAGCACGATGATCAAGTTGAGCCCGAGGAATCCGGCGATGAACAAGGCTTGGACTCCGGGCGAATCCGTGTCGGGGCGCTCGGCACCGACGAGGATCGAAAGCGCGGATCCGGCGATCGAGACCACCGACCATGCCTGGTCGCCGGTGTCGACATCGCGGTCGGTGTACATGGGAAGAACCGCGCCCGCGACGAGCACGGTAGCGGTGACCAGGCAGAAGATCGCGACCATGATGCGTTCGAGACGGTGGATGCGACGGCGAAGGTCGGCCACCTCGGCGAGGAGGTCCGGCCCACCGTCACCCATGCCCGGGAAACGCTCCGGGAAACGGCCGACGCCGTGCGGCGAGGGATCTCGCTGCACGGCGTCGTCGTTGTTCATGGGACTCATCGGTCCGCGTTCATCCGATTGCGGCTCAGGTTCACAATCAAACTCAGCCGACGATGTCGACTGCTCCCAGAGTCTTCTTGCCGCGGCGGAGCAGCACGACTCCCCCGCCGGCGGTCTCGAGGACGTCGTCGCTGGTCAGGGTCTGGTCCTCGCCGGAGACCTTGACGTTGTTGACGTAGGCGCCGCCGTCCTTGATGGCGCGCCGGGCCTCGCCCTTGGACTTGACGATGCCGGAGGCGACGAAGGCATCGGCGACGGGCACGCCCTCACCGAGCGACGCCGCGGGAACCTCGCCGCGGGGCAGTTCGGCCGTGGCCGCGCCGAGGGTCGCCGGGTCGAGAGCGCTGAGCTCGCCGCCGCCGAAGAGCGCGGCAGCCGCGGCGATCGCCTGATCGTACTGGTCGCGTCCGTGGACGAGGGTGGTGACATCCTCGGCGAGGACCTTCTGCGCCAGGCGGGTGTGCGGGGCGGCTTCGAACTCAGCGCCGATCGCTTCGAGCTCCTCGAGCGGGCGGAACGAGAAGACCTTGAGGTACTTCATGACGTCGCGGTCGTCGGCGTTGAGCCAGAACTGGCTGAACGCGTACGGGCTGGTCAGCGAGGCGTCGAGCCACACGGTGCCCGATTCGGTCTTGCCGAACTTCGTGCCGTCGGCCTTCGTGATGAGCGGGGTCGCCATCGCGTGGACGTTGGCGGCTTCGACGCGGCGGATGAGGTCGACGCCCGAGGTGAGGTTGCCCCACTGGTCGGATCCGCCGGTCTGCAGGGTGCAGCCGTAGCGGCGGTAGAGCTCGAGGTAGTCGTTGCCCTGGAGCACTTGGTAGGAGAACTCGGTGAAGGACAGGCCGGACTCGTTCTTCAGGCGCGCGGACACGGATTCCTTCGCGAGCATCCGGTTGACCGGGAAGTGCTTGCCGATGTCTCGGAGGAAATCGATCGCCGAGATCTCCGAGGTCCAGTCGTAGTTGTTGACGACCTGGGCGGCATTCGGGCCGGTGAAGTCGAGGAACCGTTCGACCTGGGCGCGGATCTTGCCGACCCATTCCTCGACGATCTCGCGCGGGTTGAGGGTGCGCTCCCCCGACATCCGCGGGTCGCCGATGAGGCCGGTGGCCCCGCCGACGAGGGCGAGCGGATTGTGCCCGGCCTGCTGGAGGCGCGAGGCCGTGATGAGCTGGACGAGGTTGCCCATGTGCAGGCTCGGCGCGGTCGGATCGAAACCGACGTAATAGGTCAGCGACTCCTGATCCAGAGCTGTCTGGAGCACGGTCTCGTCGGTCGACACCGCCACGAGCCCGCGGGCTTTGAGGTCACTGAATACGTCGGTCACTTCGGTCCTTTCGAAACTGTGTGGACTTGCCGGCGTCGGGCCGGCCCTCCCAATTCTACGGCGTACGCGGGACCGTGATCGTTGCCGTCCGTGGTGAGTCCTCGCTCGCCGAGGCGGGACTCGCCGAGGTTGTCGGTCGTGGCGGGCAGAACGCGGTGACCTCGCCGAGAAGGAGAAATGTAAACTGCAACAATGGAATGGGGAACTATAGCAGACTGGGTCATGGCGGTCCTAACGGGCGCTGGCTTCTACGCAGCAGTTTGGCAACTGCGAAGCAATCTCAAGGATTCACAACTAGCAAGGGCGCAGGCCCGAAAAGATGATGAAGCAAATCGCGAGGCGATGGCTCGCGCAGTGGGGATAAAATCCACATGGCAACCAGCATCCGATGGCCGTCCGCCGAATGCCGATGGTAAAGTTCCTGTCGAGGTCGAAATAGTGAACTCTGGCCCTTACCCAATACACAACGTCGTACTAAATCTTGAATCAGACTACCCGAATCAACCCATCGAGATAGTTTACGGCACGATATTACCGGGAGAGCAGACGAAAGACACTTACCAGGTTCCCCGCCGCGAAGTTGTTTTCGGCGAACTCACGGGAGGCGCGACGCTTAAATTTTCGGACACTTTCGGTAATCACTGGTCATCGTCGAATTCGTGGCAGGGCCTCGAACGGATGACCGAACCACCCCGCATTTGCTGATGAAGGAAGCCATCAACTTTATGTCATTCTTACCTGACGCGCTTACCACGATTGGAGGCGGCATCATAGGCATCGTTGGAATATTGCTTGGCGTGAAACTGAACGAACGAGCGACAGTGAAGAGTCAACGCAAAAGTGTCGCTACACGATACTTCACACTAGCGCAAAAGATCAACGTTCAGGCATCTAGGCATAGGCGACGAGGCGAAGAACTTGATTTGCCGCTTGAACCAGGGTGGGATCTAAATCTTCATGAGCTGCTAAAGGAGATGGAACTTCACTATGATTCACGCACTATCAATGCCGCCCAAGATGTACTTGACGCACTCACCGATATAGTGGAAACCGGAACAGTCGGAGCGATGATTCGTTTCGATCAATCATTAGATACCTTCTCGAAAATATCCGGCCTTCGTACAATTCGACCGAAACCTCCGCGCTGGTTCGGAAAATAAGGCCAATCATTCAATATCTTCAATTCAAAATAAGATTCAACCAGTTTGGCTTATTTGAGGCCCCGGCAAGTAACTACACGCGAAAAGCTTATTCAAAGACATAGCCGTTCATGGTCGTTTGAGTATAACTAATCCGGCTCTTCGCAGCTGAGAGTGTAGTCGGGTTGGGCGCGTCGGTCGCTGGATAGGGGTCGAGGCCCTCCGAGGATGGAAGTT
>NZ_BAABNP010000032.1:0-6299 GCF_038429965.1 Brevibacterium ammoniilyticum | reverse complement strand
GATCAGCTAAGCAAACCCCGTGTTGCCATTGGGATTGCTGGGCAAGACCCTGATCCGAGACACACTTTCTGTCCTATAGCCCGTCTGGTTCGGGCGATGGCGGCGCCGGACGCGTCGAACGGCTCCCGCCTCAGGCGGTGACGGCGGCGGAGGCCTCGTCGATGAGGTCGGCGACGGCCTTCGGCTGCGAGGCCAGTGACGCGTGGCTCGCGTCGAGCTCGATCGTCTTCTGCGGCTGCATCCGCTCAGCCATCCGGCGCTCGTTGTCGGGCGCGATCATCCGGTCCTGCGTGGAGACCTGGTACCAGGTCGGCTTCGCCTTCCACGCCGGTTCGGTGACCATGTCCTCGAACGTCGACCCGAGCGGGGCCTTCTGCGTGACGGCCATGACGAGTGCCTGCTCGTCGGGGAGGTCCTGGCAGAAGCTCTCGTGGAACTTGTCCTGCTTGACCCAGAGGTAGCCGTCGGAGTCGGGCTCGAGGTTGGGAGCCGCCTCGGGGAGCATCTCCTGGGTGATCCCACCGGGGCTCTCCCCGGCGTCGGGAGCGAAGGCCGCGATGTAGACGAGTCCGAGGACGTTGGGCTGGTCGCCCATCTCGGTGATGACCGCTCCACCGTACGAATGGCCGACGAGGACGACGGGACCGTCGATCTGGGCGACCATCTTGCGGGTGCGCTCGGCGTCATCGGCGAGCGAGGTGAGCGGATTCTCCACAGCGTGGAGGTCGGTGTAGCCGCGCTTGTCGAGTTCGACGATGACGTCGGCCCAGTGGGCAGCACCTCCCCAGAATCCATGGACAAGGACAATGCTCGGCTTCTCTGACATCTGTACTCCTCGGGATCACGGAAGGCTCCACGAGACGGAACCCTCCTCGGTTCAACGGGATGTGCAGGGCCTGCGCCCACCGTGAGCCTACAACGCCCCTTGCCCCGCCCACCAGGGCTGATTCCTGAGAACAGGCTGACTTTCCTGGTCTCAATCAGACTGGATTGATTGCCCCAGTCGATCAATCACTTCGATGTCTGCCGAGCTTGATTCCAGCAGCGCGCCTTCGCCGACCTTTCAGTCTCTGTCAGCCGTGAAGCAAGGACCTTGCGACGGACGCCGACTGCTCGTGGCAGTCGACCCGCCCTCGCCGCTGCATTGAGCACGGTTGCACGGGTCGAAGCGATGGGTTCGGATATGGCCACACGACGACAGACCAGCACTCCGGACGATCACTCCCACTGGTTCTCCCTCTCGGGTACGACGAAGGCCCCTCACCAGCATTTCTCCTGGTGAGGGGCCTTCCGTGGTGCGCCACGAGGGATTCGAACCCCCAACCTTCTGATCCGTAGTCAGATGCTCTATCCGTTGAGCTAGTGGCGCATGTCGACTGGGCTCGCGCCCTGCAACTCGATCAACTATACACAGGATGTTCATCCGAGCTCAAATTCCCCGCCCGTGCCCTTCGCCACAGTTTGGGCACCGGAAGAACCTGCGGAAGGACCCGGACGGCGGGGCCGCGGCCGGGAGGACAACCTCGGCGAGGTGAATGATCATCCAATTTTCAAGTAGGTCACGAGTCTGCAAAAACACGTCATTGAATTGAAAGAACGGAACATGCGAATGTTGCATTCACGTCACAGACGCCGACTTTGTGGCCCAATGCACACCGACGGGCGTGCTGAATCGGCGATTTTCGCCGACAGCCTCACCCTACCGTGGAGATGTACCCACCTCTCGACATCGACTCCCGTCGACGCGAAACCCCGATACACCAGGAGACCACTCATGACAGTCCTCGACCATGACGTCGTCGCTGACCAGCTGAAGAACGCACCCACGAAGAACGAGAAGGTGCTCTCGTTCGTCAGCCGGATCGCCACCCTCACCACGCCCGACGAGATCGTCTGGATCGATGGCTCCGAAGGCCAGAAGGCCCTCATCACCCAGCAGCTCGTCGACGCCGGGACGTTCGTGGCGCTGACCGGCACGAAGGACTCCTTCTACGCGGCGTCGGACCCCGAGGACGTCGCCCGTGTCGAGGACCGCACCTACATCTGCTCGGTCGACGAGAAGGACGCCGGCGCCCTCAACAACTGGGTCGCCCCCGCGGAGATGAAGGAGACGCTGAACGGCCTCTTCGAGGGTTCGATGCGCGGACGCACGATGTACGTCATCCCCTTCGTCATGGGCCTCGCCGAGGCGGATCAGCCGATGTTCGGCATCGAGGTCACCGACTCCCCCTACGTCGTGCTCTCGATGCTCATCATGGCGCGCTCGGGCAAGTACGCACTCGACGCGATCGACGCCCAGGACGCCGACTTCGTCGAGTGCGTCCACTCGGTCGGCGCCCCGCTCGAGGACGGTCAGGACGACGTCGCCTGGCCGAACAACTCTACGAAGTACATCACCCACTTCCCCGAGGAGCGTTCGATCTGGTCGTTCGGCTCCGGCTACGGCGGCAACGCGCTGCTGGGCAAGAAGTGCTACGCCCTGCGCATCGCCTCGGCGATCGCCCATGACGAAGGCTGGCTGGCCGAGCACATGCTCATCCTCAAGCTGACGAACCCGGAGGGCGAGGTCAAGTACATCGCCGCCGCCTTCCCCTCGGCCTGCGGCAAGACCAACCTCGCCATGATCGAGCCGACGATTCCCGGGTGGAAGGCCGAGACCCTCGGCGACGACATCGCGTGGATGCGCTTCGGCGAGGACGGCCAGCTCTACGCCGTCAACCCCGAGTTCGGCCTCTTCGGCGTCGCGCCGGGCACCGGCTACTCGACCAACCCGACCGCGATGCACGCGATCGAAGCCGGCGGCAACATCTTCACCAATGTGGCGCTCACCGACGACGGCGACGTGTGGTGGGAGGGCAAGACCGACGAGAAGCCCGCGCACCTCACCGACTGGCGCGGCAACGACTGGACTCCGGACTCGGAGACCCCGGCCGCTCACCCGAACTCGCGCTTCTGCACCCCGATCTCCAACGTGCCGACGCTGGCTCCCGAGTGGCAGAACCCCAACGGTGTGCCGATCTCGGCGATCCTCTTCGGCGGACGCCGCAAGACGACGATGCCGCTGGTCACCGAGACCAAGGACTGGAACCACGGTGTGTTCATGGGCTCGGTGCTCTCCTCGGAGACCACCGCCGCCGCGACCGGCGCCGTCGGCGTCGTCCGCCGCGATCCCATGGCGATGCGCCCGTTCATCGGCTACAACGTCGGTGACTACCTCCAGCACTGGCTCAACATCGGCCAGACCGAGGGCGCGCAGCTGCCGAAGATCTTCTACGTCAACTGGTTCCGCCGCGACGACGACAACTCCTTCCTGTGGCCCGGGTTCTCGGAGAACTCGCGCGTGCTCAAGTGGGTCTTCGAGCGCGTGGCCGGCACGGCCGATGCCGCTGAGTCCCCGCTCGGCCTCACCCCGGTCGAAGGCGGCCTCGACACCGAAGGCCTCGACTTCACCGACGAGCAGCTGCGCAAGGCGCTGGCGATCAAGCCCGAGGAGTGGGAGACCGAGCTCGCCTCGATCGAAGAGTGGTACGCCGAGCTCGGCGATTCGGTTCCGGCCGAACTCCGCGCCGAGGTCGACAACCTGCGCGAGCGCCTCGGCCTCGCGTGAGGCTGACATCGCTCGCTGAACGCTTCGTCGTCTGAAACGACCGATCCCCCGATCACCGCCGAGGTGGTCGGGGGATCGTCGCATTCACCGGAGGTTTGCGCGGAACGGTGCGACCCGCGTGGCTGGCGTCGCCGGGTCGGCCGGTGCGGCCGGTGTTGCCCGTGCGGCTGGCGCGGTCGCGCCGGCTGGTGCGGTCCCCGTGCCTGGCGCGGCGGCGCGGCGTGGCGGCGGCAACCATCATGCTCAGCCGCTATTCCTACCCTTCCACGGGTAGGAGACGAGGCTCCACCGAGGTTGTGCCGAGCTAAGGGTTGTTCGTGAGCCGACAACGATGAATAGACGCTTGACCGGCAGGCGGTTGGTGGACCGGAGAGTCTGCGAGCTGAAGAGGCAGCGCGAACGTGTGGTTGGCCGGCGGCCGCGCTCGCGCGCAGGGGGTCTCACACACGGTGCCTCACGCAGGTCGTCTGCAAGCGGGAGCGTTCGCGCAAGATCGTCGGGGGTGCATCGGAGCAAAACCACCACTCCGGTGCAGACGCTATTCCTACCCTTGGAGGGGTAGGAGAAGAGGCTTCGCCGAGGTGGTGCTGAGCTGAAGGTGGTGTGTGGGGCTCAGGGTGGTGTGTGAGGCCCGTGGTGTTTCGTGCGCTTGAGGGTGGTGTGCGCGAACGAGCCTCGCCGCCCGAGCCATCCCGAGCCGCCCGGGCCGCCCGAGCCTCGCCGCCCGAGGCCACCGAGATCAGCGACCGCTGAGGGCGGGGACGATGAGGTAGACGCCGAAGAGGACGAGGACGCCGCAGAGTCCGAAGACCGCCCAGAAGCCGGCCTTGAGCAGCGGATTGCCGTGGCCCTCGGCAACCTGGTCGATGTAGACCGCGCGCATCCGCACGGCCGTCGAGAACAGTCCGATGACGACGAGCGAGGAGAACCAGGTCGCAATCGCGACGATGGCGAACGAGCTCCATTCGATCATTTCGCATCTCCCCTATCAGAGTCGGAGTCCGCAGCGGAATCCGTCGATCGAGCATCAGCCGGCCCGGTGTCGGCCGCAGACTCGCCACGCACCGTGGCATCAGCCGTGACGCGAGCCTCGACAGCATCGTGCCCAGCACCCACGCCGCCGCTCCGATCCCCGTTCGCCGAGGCTCCGCGACGCGCCTGCGCCTTGCGGCTCTTCTTCGCCGCGTCCTTCTGCGTCTGCGCCTCGGTGCGGGCTTCGCGACGAGCCGCCGCGCGCTTGCGATTGCGATCCTGGCGCAGCTTGCGCTTGCGGCCGCGGATGTTGACCGCCTCGCCGACGGTGTCGAGGTTCGAGATCTCCGCCTGCTTCTCCTGCCGCGAGCTGAGGTAGATCCACAGCACGGCGGCCACGGCGATCGCGGTGTCGAGGAGGACGCCGAAGAGACCGAGGTACGCGACACCCGCGGCGGCCGCGCCGACGATGCCTGCGGCGGGAATCGTCAGCAGCCAGCCCGAGGCGATGCGCCCGGCCGTCGACCACTTGACGTCGGCGCCCTTGCGCCCGAGTCCCGAACCGAGCACCGACCCCGAGGCGACCTGCGTCGTCGAGAGCGCGAAGCCGAGGTGGGAGGAGGCGAGGATCGCAGCGGCCGTCGAGGTCTCCGCAGACAGCCCCTGGGCGGGCTTGACGGTGGTGAGCTTGGTGCCGAGCGTGTCGATGATGCGCCAGCCGCCCACGTAGGTGCCGAAGGCGATCGCGAAGGCACAGGTGACGATGACCCACAGCTGCGGACCGGTGTCGGTGGCCTGCAGGTTCGCGGAGATGAGGACGAGGGTGATGACGCCCATCGTCTTCTGCGCGTCGTTCGTTCCATGCGCGAGCGCCACGAGCGAGGAGCTGAAGATCTGCCCGTACTTGAACGGCGCCCGATGCGCGGTCTGCCCGTCGCCGTTGCGGCGTGTGATGTAGTAGGCCAGACGCGTGCACAGGTAGGCGCTGATGCCGGCGATGAGCGGCGCCGCGAGCGCCGGGATGACGACCTTGGACAGGAACACCCCGAAGTCGACGGAGTTGATGCCCGCGCCCACGATGGCCGCGCCGATGAGGCCGCCGAAGAGCGCATGCGAGGACGAGGACGGCAGCCCGAACCGCCACGTCGCCATGTTCCAGATGATCGCGCCGATGAGGCCGGCGAGGATGAACTCGGGAGTGATCTGGACGCCGCCGTCGCCGCCCTCCTTGATGATGCCGCCGGAGATCGTCTTCGCCACCTCGGTGGAGAGGAACGCGCCGATGAGGTTGAGCACGGCAGCCAGGGTGACGGCGGCCTTCGGCTTGATCGCGCCGGTGGCGATCGGGGTCGCCATGGCGTTGGCCGTATCGTGGAAGCCATTGGTGAAGTCGAAGAAGAGAGCCAGTGCGACGACGAGCACGACGACGAAGATGATTTCCACTCAGCGACCTTGAATGTAGACACAACGGGGACCGGGAATGATCGCGCTGCCGGACAGCGCCCTCAAACACGTGCGAGTCTACCGCCTACGACCCCGAAGCTTCACACAGCCTTCAGACCCCGGCCACCCCGTTCACCTTGCGTTCATCTCCCAACTGGGCAAACAACGGCAGGTGTCGTAAGGATGTATCAGCTCCTGGGTTGGGTCACTTGCACAGTTTCGGGTGCCCCGGAAGTCTCTGACCAGGGATGATGGTAGCGTTTAGTGCCCGATTAAG
>NZ_BAABNP010000031.1:0-7573 GCF_038429965.1 Brevibacterium ammoniilyticum | reverse complement strand
GTGAACGTCCTGCGATTCGTAGACATGATTCCCTGTCGTGCCTTCCTGGTAACGACTGTCTACGAGAAGTGTCACACCCCACGATCCCGTAGAACAGCGGAATCGTCAACAGCGCGAGGAACCCGTTGACCATGAGCGATTTCGCGGTGTTTTTCGGCGAATCGGTCGTCTGATAGCGTTGCACCACATCCTGGCTGGCCGTGTATTGGTGCAGATTGTTGAAGACCGACCCGAGGAAGAGGAAGGCATCGTGGCAATTCCACCGCCGATCGTCCAGTTGTCGGCCGTGAAGAACTGGCCATCAAGTGCGGCATCCGAGAAGACAGTTGAGATAACGCCGTCGATGACTGAGATACCGACGAGGAGGGTTGACATGCCCCTCCTCGAAAATCGGACAGGACCCACGAAAGCGTGGGCCCTGCAACGAGCACAGGAAGTGTTTCCTATGCCGAGAAGCTACCGGACAGACTCATTGGTGACAAGGGTTATTGCTCAATGGAAAACGATTCTGCGCGTGAGGAGAGACCGGACGACCCATCATGATTGTGCAGAAAGCCTGGCCAACGACGATCAGACGGCGGCCATCTCGTCTGCCATCATCCACTCGACGATCGCGGCGACGTGCGCGTCGACCGAGTCGATGGCAGGCAGGGGAGCGACCTCCGGCGGAACAAGCAGACCGATCTCGGTGCACGACAGGGCCACGGCATCGGCACCCCGATCGGCGAGAGACTTCATGATCTCGATGTAGCGGGCACGCGAGGCATCGGTGAACTTGCCCTGGGTGAGCTCATCCCAGATGATCTGATCGACCTCGAGGCACGTCGCTTCGTCCGGGATCAGCGTCGTGATTCCCTGCGCTTCAAGGCGCTCGGTGTAGAAACCGTCGAGCATTGTCCACTTCGTCCCGAGCACGGCGAGCGTCGAGTAACCACGCGCCTTCGCCATGGCAGCGATCGAGTCGACGATGTGGATGAGCGGCACGTCGACGGACGCCTCAACGGTGGGTGCGGTCTTGTGCATTAGGTTCGTCGCGATCGCGACCGCCTCGGCGCCGCCATCGGCGAGACGCTGACCGGTCGCCGCCAACGCAGCCGACGCGCGCTCCCAGTCCTCGGCGATCTGGAAGTCGCGAATTCTCGAGAAGTCACAGGAATCGAGGAGGATCTGCGCGGAGTGGTGTCCGCCGAGGCGCTCGGCGACTGCCGCATTGATCTTCGTGTAGTACTCGATGCTCGAGTGCCAGCTCATCCCGCCCAGCAGTCCGATTCTCCGCACTGTCAGTCTCCTCATCGTTCAAACCATCTAACGCAGATCCGCGAACGGACAGGAACCCTGACCGGCAGACCAGCAACTCTTATGCCCTTCCAGTCTGAATCACCAAAGACCCGTGCAGTAGACCCAGTTCCGACTGCCTTCACATAAGCTGGACTTATGTCCCAGCAATTCGACCAGGCACTCGCCGCCGGCGACCCGAAACGCCTCCTCCTCTTCGGCGCCATCGCCGACGCCGGCAGCCTCGGCGCCGCCGCACGTGAGATCGGCTGGTCCCAGCCCGCTCTCTCCCAACACATGAGCGCTCTCGAGAAGGACCTCGGCGTCACCCTCTTCGAGCGCACTCCACGCGGCATCGTCCTCACCACCGCCGGCCAACTCGCCCTCATCCGCGCCACCGAGGTCGCCGCGTCGGTGACCGGACTCCGCCGCGACCTGTCCACGGCCTTCGGCCTCGGCGGACGCAACGTTCGCCTCGCCGGCTTCCCGAGCTTCGTCATCGGACCGCTGGCCGCCGCGCTCGGGACCCTCGAGACGAGCGCCGCCGACCATCCCGACGCCGCCACCCGCCACTCCTACGAAGTCGTCGAAGCCGAACCGCCCGAAGCGCTCATCCTCCTCGACAACGGCGCGATCGATGTCGCCTTCGTCTTCCACCACGAAGACGAAGACCCACCGGAACTGGAGGGCGCAACGACGATCGACCTCGGCGAGGATCGACTCGACCTCCTCGTCCCCGAACGCTGGAACCGGGCAGGGCAGATCCACACACTCGCCGACGTCGCCGAACTTCCCTGGATCATGGGCTGCGACCGCTGCCGGTCTACCGCGGAGCGTCTCTGCCGGCGCGCCGGATTCGAACCCCGCACCCGGCACATCACCGACAATCCCGGCGCGATCCAAGCCTTGGTGTCGAACAGCCTCGGCGTGGCCCTGCTCCCGCAGAGCGCCAGACGCACGACCGCGATCGACGGAATCGCCGCGATTTCGATCTCCGAGGTCGGCACCCGGCGCATCAGCGCCCTCGTTCCAGCCGAACTCGACACGGCACCGGAGATCACCGACCTTCTCGGCGCCCTTCGCGCTCTGAGTGCAGGGAAGAGAACGACGGGGATCTGACCAACCGCAGGACCCGGTCCAACCAAACCCCACCCACACCACCCCACCAAGGTCCAGCCGCACCACCCAACGCACCCTCTGACCAGAGAGATCTCAGACTTCATCCACTAGGCTGGACACGAACCCTGGACCCGAGCCCTGGACACGCAACCCGGACGCACTCCGGACGCACCCCGGACACGAACCAGCGACTCGGCACTGTCCCCGGAACGACAAGGAGCCTAGATGACGATCCTCTACTCCATCGGATTGGGTCTCATCAACGCTGTCATCGTCGGCTTCCTCGTCCGGCGGATGATGATCGTCGGCACCGGCGCCGCCCGCAACATCGTCGTCTCCCTCATCATGGGCCTCTCGATCTGGCCCATCACCCTCCAGGCGTACAAGCTCCTCGGCATCTCCGAGGACAACACATACCCCAGCCTCGACCTGAGCTTCCCCGCGATCATGGTCTTCCTCCTCCTCTTCGCCTGGGCCATCGTCCTCCAGATGTTCGTCCTCCTCGCCATCGAACTCGTCATGCCCACCGGCACGCTGTCCTCCGTGCTGCGCTCGGCCCCGAAGATCCCCACCTGGTATCGCCGAGTCAACCGCCTCGCCCAAGTCCAGAAGATCCTCATCCAGTTCGGACTCGCCCGCTACCTCAAACCTCGCATCCCGACCCTGCGCGTGTCCCTCCGCGAGATCGCAGCGACGACCCGTGATGCGCTGGCCGCGGCCGGGGTGACGTTTGTCAAGCTCGGGCAGTTCATCGCCACCCGCGGCGACATGATCCCGCACGAGTTCGTCGAGGAGTTCTCCAAACTCCAGGCCGGCGTTCCCCCGGTTCCCTTCGCCGAGGTGAAAGGCCAGTTGGAGGTCCTGTGGGGTCGTCCCGTCGCCGAGGTGTTCGCTGAGTTCGACGAAGTCCCCTTCGCGGCCGCGTCGGTGGCCCAGGTCCACCGTGCGGTGACGTGGGAGGGTCAGGTCGTCGCGGTCAAGGTGCAGCGGCCGAAGATCCGTCGGCAGGTCAAGGCCGATGCCGACATCGTGCTCACCCTGGCCGAGCGGCTCGAACGGTCGACGGATTGGGCGAAGAAGGTCGGGGTCGTCAAGCTCGCGCACAGCTTCGTCGATTCGCTCATGGGAGAGCTCGACTACCGCGGCGAACTCGCCCACATCGAAGCACTGCGGGAAGCCGACGAGGCGGGACGGTCGAAGTCGCTGCGTCCCTCGGTCGTGCAGATTCCCAATGTCTACCCCGAGCTGTCGGGGGAGTACGTCATCGTCATGGACCTCGTCGAGGGGGTGCCGCTGTCGCATGCCTCGGAGATCGTTGCGGATCTCTCGAGCATCGCCCGGGGGGAGATCGCGCAGGATCTCTTCCTCATGGTGGTCCGCCAAGTACTCGGCAAGGGGATCTTCCACGCGGATCTGCACCCGGGCAACATCGTCGTCTCGTCCGCGGGTCGCGCTGGGTTGGTTGATTTCGGTGCGGTCGGGTTCATTGACAAGCGGGATCGGCGGGCGATCGCGTTGCTGCTCATGGCCTTCGATTCGCAGAATTCGCAGGCGGCGACCGCGGCGATCCTCGAGCTGTTGGGGACACCGAGTGATGTCGATCTGCGGGAGCTGCAGCGGGAGATCGGGCAGATCATGCTCAAGTACGGGGATGGTCGGCCAGGGTCGACCTCGGCGGCTCTGTTCGGGGAGCTCATCGATTTCGTCGTTGATTTCGGGTTCCCGATGCCGACCTCGGTGGCGACGGCATTCAGGGCGATCAGTACTCTTGAGGGCTCGATCATGAAGCTTGATCCGAGCCTCAACCTGCTCACGCTGGTGACCCGGAATGGGAAGGATCTGCTGCGTCAGGTTGGGGGATTGGGTGTTGATCGCAGCGAGTTGACGCTCTACTTCGCGGCGACGGTGCCGCAGATGGCCGAGTTGCCGGCGCAAGTCGCGCGGATCGCCGGGCACCTGCAGGACGGGACTTTGGATGTCGGGACGAGTGGGTTGAACATCGACATGATCAAGAACCTGCTCAAGTCGACGGTCGAGCAGTTCATTCAGGTGATCGTCTCGACGGCGTTGATCCTCGGGGGAGTGATCCTCATGGCTGCGGACTTCGGCCCGCAGTTGGCACCGGAGTTGAAGCTCTTCACGTACTTCGGGGCGTGGGTGCTGCTGGCCGGCAGCGTGTTGGCGGCGTTGGTGCTGGCGCCGGCGCTGCGGCAGCGGATGGCTTGGGACTCGTTGGGGTAGGTGACAAATACCTTTCAAGAGAGCTGCCTGTTCTGTCTGGCAACTCCTCGACTTCCAATGGATCGAACCCCTGTAATGTTTCCTTACTCGATTATGCGAATATAGATGGCGCTCAGCAACGGGCCCCTATATTCATTCGTAGGCCCCGAATGGGGTCTGGTCGCTGGTCCTGGTATGGCTGATTTGCCCTGTCATTGATGATCCGGGGGTGTTGCCGCCAGGAATCCAGGACACGCGTTGACTGCTGATCGGGGCTCGGCCCAACACTGTTGAGGTCTCGTCGTAACGTGGGTGCCAGCATCGGGTGTCATGACAACCAACGACCGCCGGGTTGGATGGTCGAGGAGGACTGTCATGAACACCGATTACGACGTGTGGCTCGGCCTCGACGTCGGCAAGACCACGCATCACGGGTGCGGGCTCAACCCTGCAGAGGAGCGGGTTTTCGACCGCGAGCTCCCGCAGGATGAAGCAGCACTTCGGGACGCGATTACGAATTTGGAGCACGAGCACGGTCGTGTGCTCGTCATCGTTGATCAGCCCAACACGGTCGGGGCGCTTCCCGTCGCGGTCGCCAGGGATTGTGGTGCCGATATCGCCTATCTTCCGGGGTTGGCGATGCGGAAGGCTGCCGACTTGTATCCGGGGCAGGCGAAGACCGATGCCAGGGACGCGTTCATCATCGCTGACACGGCGCGCACGATGCCACACACGCTGCGATCGGTGGATCGGGAATCTTATGGGCTGGCTATTCTCAAGGTGTTGGCCGGCACCGATGAGGACCTAACCCATGTCATCACTCGAGCGATCAACCGGCTGCGGTCCTTGTTGGTCCAGATCCACCCGGCGCTCGAAAGCGTCTTCAAGGCCACCGTGTTGACCAGGAGCATCGTGTTGGACCTACTGATCAGGTATCGGGGTCCAGCTGGGCTGCGTGCGGCGGGGAAGTCGGGGGTGAAGCGGTGGGTGCGCAATCATGCCCGCAAGGACCCCTCGGCCTTGATCGATGCGATCTTTGACGCTCTGGCTGAGCAGACGGTGACCGTGCCGGGCAGTCAGGCGTCGGAGTCGGTGGTGCCGCGGCATGCCGCCAGGATCAAGGCGTTAAAGGCTGAGAGGGCCGAGATCGAGGCTGAAGCGGAGGAGCTGGCTGATTCGCTCCCTCTTCTTCAGGTCTTAACGTCGATGCCGGGAGTCGGCGTTAAGACCGCGTCCCAGATTCTCCTGGCCGCCGGTGAATTCAGCGCGTTCAAGACTGCTGCACATTTGGCTGCGTATGCCGGAATCGCTCCGGTGACGCGGCGGTCGGGGACATCGATTCGGGGTGAGTTTCCGTCGCGGGCTGGGAACAAGAGGTTGAAGAACGCATTGTTCCACTCAGCGTGGGTGGCGTCGTGTCATGACTCGGTGTCGAAGGCGTATTACGACCGGAAGCGGGCTGAGCGTAAGCGACACAATGCGGCGGTGATGTGCCTGGCTCGTCGCCGGCTCAACGTCCTGTTCGCGATGGTCAAGGCCGGGACCTTCTACGAGGCGAAGACCCCGGCGGCTACTTGACAATAAATGTAACGGATAACGGTTAGGGTTGCCTAGGGGGGCCTATCCCAGGGCAGAACTCGGCCTGGCACGCTTCGGCGGTCGACAGCCTTGCGGCAGCGGCGACGAACAGTATCGCGATGCGTTGAATTCGCCACAAACTCCGTAGCCAAATTCAATCCGCTCGGCCGCCCGGCCTCGACGGCGCAAGGGACCTACTCGTTGTCAAGGACGCCTAGAAGGTTGTGCCGACTGAAATCCTGAGTGGGGAGCAACAAGTTTTGCGCCTTCATTCCAGTTTTGAGTCTTATTTGGTAGACTTGCAATCTCATCGTTGTGGTAACAAAACTCGAACCTCGAGAGAAATGACGGCTATATTCGGCACAGTAACACGAAACAAGGGCATTGCCGAGAAACTTCAACTACTTGAATAATTCATAATTCGCTATTAAGGCCAATTGGTAAAACTTAGAACGGAGTCGGAGTGCGAGCGATCAGAGAAGACGGAGAAGCCGTAGAACTTGACGACGATGGTTCCTGGAAGCTGATTCAGGAAGAGAGCCGCGGGGGTGAATTAGGGTTTCGTGGAGTTCGATGGGGTACTCGTCCTCAATCGGCGAAGCGCCGAGAGGAAACGGAGCCAAGCGAAGAGAATCAACGAATGCTCTATTGGACTGGAGCCTGGATGGGAACATTGATGTGCGACGTAGTCTATCTATACGCTCATGATGTTTTAGTTCGCGGAAAGTATATAATTGACGAAAACTGGGTGAATGAGAATAGGTACCTAATGGAATTCTCGACACTAAAAAACCTTCTTGCGACAAAATATGGAAACCCTGTCGAAGATCTCGAGTTTTGGAATAACGATTTATGGAGAGACAATTACGACGATTGGGGTAAGGCGGTGGAACAGGGTCATCTATCGATGTATGTGACGTGGTATTCCGGAGATACGCGCATTATTCTCTCGCTAGCTGGTGAAAAGTATACTTCCATCTTGGCCATTGAGTATGCCAGTCTAAAGTTGGAAAGTCTGGAAAGCAAGTTGACCGAAGCCTCGGTCTTGGACATACTGTAGGCTTTTAAAGCTCGCGGCGAGGAATGCGTTGCGCGACCTATACGGCGCTCATTGTGTAGGCACAACCGCAAGTATTTGAAATCAGTCGTGTGTTGTCTTGTCACTTATCGGACAGTGTTCGTACCGATTTATCGACAGTCTCGGTAGTCACTTCTCGGACACCGGGTGGGTTTTTCGCAGTGATTCAACTCCCGAGGGCAGACGACCACGGTCTCCGTTGACGAACCTGCCGATCTTTGTGACGTTGAGGTGGCGCTGCTTGGGCAGCGGCAGATCAATGGTCGCGATGAGCTCACCGTAGGGGACGAGATAGAACTCGAG
>NZ_BAABNP010000030.1:0-8112 GCF_038429965.1 Brevibacterium ammoniilyticum | reverse complement strand
GATCAGCTAAGCAAACCCCGTGTTGCCATTGGGATTGCTGGGCAAGACCCTGATCCGAGACACACTTTCTGTCCTATAGCCCGGGGCGGGGCGTTTTGTCTCCGCCTGACCACGGCGAGCAATGTGTGCCCATCAAATGCTCTTGCCGCAAGCATTGATTCGACATGCTTGCATAGGCACGATCTCCGCCTTAGGATGCAAGCATGGATGACAAGATGCATGCAGAAAGCGATGACGAGCACGTTGACGGAAAGGCTGCTGGCGGCAGAGCCAGAGCAGAGAAGCTCACTCCTCAGCGACGTACAGAGATCAGCCGAGCAGCGGCAAAGAAGCGATGGGAGTCAGTGGACAAGGTTGCAATCTGCGGATCGACAGATAAGCCGTTGGTCATCGGCGATATTGAGCTCACCTGCTACGTCCTCGATGACGGCACACGAGTCCTTACCCAGTCCAGCTTTCTCCATGCGCTCGGCCGACACCGAAGGGCGAACACTAGAGCCAGCAGTGGTGTCCCTCCGATTCTCCAAGGCCAAGCGATAGCTCCGTTTATCCCAGACGAGGTACTGGCGAAAGCTGAACCGATTACCTTTCGACCGCCCTCAGGCGGAAAAGCGAGTGGGTATAACGCGGAGCTGCTCCCTGACGTCTGCGAAATCTACCTCGAAGCAAGGGAGTCGGGAGCGCTCCCGTGGCAGCAGGAGCATGTTGCCCGGCAGGCGGAGATCATTATCCGCGGGCTTGCCAGAGTGGGGATCATTGCGCTCGTTGACGAAGCTACTGGGTATCAGGAGATCCGACAGCGTGATGCACTCGCCCTGATTCTCGAGGAGTTTGTCGCAAAGGAGCTGCAGCCTTGGGTGAAGACGTTCCCTCCGGAATTCTACGAGCAGATGTTTCGCTTGCGGGGCCTTGACTATCAGAGTGGGCAGGTTCAACGGCCCCAGTATTTTGGGAAACTCACCAACGACGTCATCTACGATCGCCTCGCTCCAGGAGTGCTAAATGAGCTGAAACGCAAGGTAGAAAGAGACCGATCGGGCCGTCCAAGGGAGCGCTTGCACCAGCACTTGACATCCGATTCTGGGCACCCGCGACTTAGGGAACATCTGGCATCAGTCATCTCGATCATGAAACTCAGTACGGATTGGGAAGACTTCAAGACCAAGATTGACACCATTCACCCAAAGTATGGGCACACACTGCCCTTGTCGCTCGAGGTCTAACGATGCCAGCCCCCACCGTCACCGCGGTGGGGGGCCTTCCGTCATGTCCGCTTCTGGTAAGCCAGCCGTGTTGGTCGCCAAATTGGTACCGTTCGATCGCTCAACAGGCTTCGGTGGTCAGCTGTGAATCTGCGTGTCGGTTCGCGACTTTCCCCTGCTGCCAAGGAGAAGAGCTGTCCAGATCACCGAGCCGAGGATGAACGGTGCGCTCACTAACCAGCTCATCAACATTATGGCGGTGACTGTTATCCAACCGTCCTCAACGGCGGCCGCCCACACCGTCATGACGACACATCCCGCTAACATTAATACTGCCACGCTAAGCAATGACAAATAGGAAATCTTTCGAATTCTATTTTTCGGGATCACCAGGGGTTGCCCTTTCCTTTGTAATGCTTTTTACCGCCGATGCGCACTGCTTCGAAGTAGACTACTGCAACGGTCTTGCAAATGAAGACTTCCTTCTTTCTCTTGTTGCAGAGGCTTTTCATGTTCTCACGGAATCTGGCGTCACACACGTTTCTATTGGTCCTGGAGTTCTTTCCGTAACACAAGTCGTGCTTATCGCAGGCAGATTTAAATATTTTGTTCCACTTCGCCGCTGCCTTCTTCAACTGCTTCGGTGTTGAGCATCCGTTAGGCTTCGCATAAGGTTGCAAGATTATCGGACCGAGCGAGTCCGAACTGTAGTAGTCCTCGATAAGTGCGTCCTCGGAAATGTCGCCATCGATCTCGACGCCCTCGTCCTTCAGGATCTGCAACGCCTTGCCAAGTTCCGATATGGCTTCCCTGTCGACATTGGCAGGCTCGGTAGCACTCGCAGGGGCACCGGTAAGTGCTGCGGCGAGAGCGACTGCGACCAGCGAGGTAATCGCAACTCGAAGATGGACAAATTTGAACTCCATGAAAAACTCTCCGTCCTTGGCGCTAGATGCAAGGACACCCTCCCAGAGAACTTCAGTGCGCGCATCGCACGAAAGTATGAAATCTGTGGAGCGTTCATATGCACTGGAGTGCCGCAACGGACCGATCTTCTTCGTGGGCTTCGATGCCGATGGCTCGCACTCTCTGCACGGTTCTAATTATATCTCTGCGCCTCCGATTCGCGATGTTTCGTGAGGTCCGTGCGCGCCCCCTGCTCAAGCAGGTCGGCTTCCCAGGCGTCGATCGTCTCGGGTAGCCAGCCCCGTGTTGAGCCGACCATCGCGTTCGGTTCGAAGTCCCGGAAGTCGACACCACCCCACCCGGCGACGACTACACACCCCGCCACTGACACCCGGCCCAGTCCCTCACGCCGAGGGGCGGGGCCTTCCGTCATGTCCTGGGGTCGTGCGGCGAGACAGACTAGAGCCGTGGTTAACTAGATCCTGAAATCCAGTTTCCGAAGAGAGATGACAGTGGGACTCACCAGCGGCTGCAGATGCGTCATCGACCCCTACTACTGCCTCCAGTCCGAGGAATACGTCACTCAGCTCAACGATGAAGATGGCAGATTCAGGAGCGCACCCCAACCCCACCGCGAGAACGAGTTGTCCGTGTTCCGTGGAAGAAGTACTCTTGAGGAGGCCCTGGCGCGCAGGATCCGATCCGTGAGGCCTCCATTCGACGCGGATCTTCTCGACGGTCGGGTGGTCAGGTTCGCTTCCGTGAGAGACTTGCGAGATGCTGGATTCGGGGTCGTCCACACCCCGGCCAAGAAGATCAAGAACGACATCCACTGCTCGATCGTTCTTCCGCCATTACCAGACGACGAAGTGTTGGCAGAGTGGCCGACCCTCCCCATAGACTTTCCAGCACTACTTGATAGCCTGTTCGAAGTACAAGTCACCCAGGAGGTGAAGAAGTGAATATCGAAGACGCGATCTACCGCGGGTATCTCGCGTGGTCACCATCGCCCAGCACAACAAACTTGGATGTGTGGGTGGACGATCATGTCCCAATGGCCGGGACGCTCATGATCGAGGGGGCTACAATCGCGTTCAGCGCAATCCTGGAACCGACTGAGGCAGTTTCGGTCTGGATCTATGCCGAACTGAACCCCGCCGAGGTGGCATTCCTCGGCGACCATGTGTTCGAAGACGTCCACGATGCCGACGATTACCTGAATTCCGTCTTCTCAAGCCGCCCGGTGGCCTACGCAACCACAAGAGACTACCGTATTCGTCAGTTCAGCCTTTGCGACCTCAAGGGTAGATCTCCTGTGAAGGGCGCACTCGACTTCCTGAGAATGGTTAGTGACGCACTGACTCTCATGGCTCCAAAGAGCTCGGACGGCAGTGTCGTCGCGAAGTCCTCCGAGGTCGAACAAATTGACGTTGAGGCCGAGAAGTTCAAGCGACTCGTCTCAGCCTGACCCCCTCATACGACGAGGCCCCCACCGCATCACACGGTGGGGGCCTTCCTTCATGTCTGTTCAGGGACGCACGATGTACCATTAACTCACCCCTGCCTTTCCTCGGAGTGAGAGTTTGGTGATCAGGACTTAGCCCCGCCAACATTGCAGATTTTGGCATTGCGGCGGGGCTAAGCGGTTCAGGAGTGGAGGTGGATCGTCCCCTCCAAGTAGCCGGAGTCTCTCGTCTCGCCCGGCTTTAGTGAGGGGCGATGGTCGTACCTCGCGATTCTAACGCTATCCTTTTGTCTCCCGAAGGTGACGACTGCGAACACCTCAACTACTCGAGGGGATGGGCTTTGCGATCGTTTAGCCCATTCCAGAGTCTCGTCAAGGCCCGCCCCGGAAGATTCGTACACCGCGACGGACGTGAGATCTTGCGGATCAGATTCGTCACCATGCCAGAACGCAACGCGAAAGGCGTCGACTACGTCTTCGCGTCGGACATCTCGTTCGTCGATTAGGTGAAACGCTTGGTCGTTCATCGATGCCTCAATTGGTAGTGTCGGCGCAGACTCGAGTCACGCAAGAGTTGCTGTTTCAGATCTTCTTCCAGACGGTCTTCGACAGTGAGCCTGATCTCTTGCCCGAAAGAGACGGGTGGCTTGTGACTATCCATGTGCTCGTGCCGTTCCAGAAGCCCGTACCTCTACCGCCATTCGACCCCACTACTGGAGTATAGTACGGGGAAGAGTACTTTCCGGTATTGGCCGTGACTGTAATTCGCGCGTCACTTCGAGCCCGTGTCTGAGCTTTGCCAGGCCTTGCGCTTGAGCTGGCAGCAGGGTACAAGCTCAGCAATCCTTTGACTCGCAATTTGATCTTAGTGCTCACTCCTTTCGACTCGCATTTGTAACGAGTCTTGTATATAGCACCGCCCGCACCGCTAGAGTAATGGGGATAATCAACCCTGATGTCGCATTTCACAAAGCCAGCATTTGCCTCTTCCGATGATTCGGAACTTCGAGAAGCGACCTGGCCCCCGAGCGTTACGGTCGTCTCAACGTAGTCCCGGGTGTCGCCGGCTTGTCGAAGGATCTCCGCTTCCGACATATTGAGTGCGTCCGTCTCGACTCGTTCGGACCACGCTTCGTACTGCTGCATGGCGAAGGAGCTGATTTGTGCGTCTTCCTCTACTTCTGCGCCGGCAGGGGAGGAGGTACCCGCTGCGAGTAGGATCGATAGGCTTATCGCCAAAACTACCTTGAGTGGCTTCATTGCGGTTCCCATTCTGTTAAATCCGCCTCGAAAGCGAAGATGCAACCGAGCGTCGGAGTATGGTGAGCTGATACTAAGCAGTAGGAACCTCTACTTGGTCGGAGGAAGTGGGCCACTGTCAAAACTGTGGCCAAAATGAGATGCTAACTCACGCTCGGGACTGTCGTCTTCGTCAAGACATCGCGCATGCCGCATCGTTCGACGTGCGCCCCTATGTGTGAAGCCACTGAGTCGTGTTCAGCTCGTTCTGAATTGGTGACAGTTCCAAGGGTCGTGTCCGTGCCATCATTCAAGGTTGGAAGAGACAGCACAGAAGAACAACCAGGAGGATCCGCGTGTCTATCTACGAGGAAGCAGTTCGGCCTGCTGGTCGAACTCTCGCCGAAGGCGTCCGCCGCTTTCAAAAAGGAGTGGTCTGTGAAGTCCCGGAATGCGCCTACACCCTCGACGGTCTGAGCGTCGGCGACTTTGAAGGCTCTTCGTAAACGAGAGTGTAGGTCGGTGATCCCAGGACACGGCGAGTCTTTGCCCGGATAGAGGTCGAGGTCTTCCGATGATGGAAGTTCCTACACAGTCCATCCGAAAGACCTCGACATGGCCAAGCCTACTTTCTCGACCCCCGACCTCACGACCTTCGCCCGCCTCGACTCCCTCGACCTCACCTGCATCGGCCAACACATCACCGGTCACACAGCCATTCTCGAATGCCGGCCCAACACTGCTGATGACTGGTGCCGACAGTGCGGGGGCCACGGGGTCGTTCGCGATACCGTTGTCCGTCGCCTCGCCCATGAACCCTTCGGCCACCGACCGACCACGCTTCATATTCGCCTCCGCCGGTACAAATGCGTCGAGTGCGGCCGTGTGTGGCGTCAAGACACCAATGCTGCGGCACCACCACGAGGCAAGATCTCTCGAACCGGACTCGACTGGGCACTGCGGGCCCTCGTCATCGATCACGACACCATCTCCGTGATCGCTGCGAAGCTCGCCGTGTCCTGGCACACCGCGAACTCCGCGATCCTCGCCGAAGGCCGGCGCCTGCTCATCGATGATCCGACCCGTTTCGACGGGGTCAGCGTTATTGGTGTCGACGACTCCCCCGCGCGCTGCGCTCTCAAACGGGAGGTACCCCCACTTGTATGGCGGCACACCCGGCATGGCGACAGATACGTCACCGTCATCATCGACCTCACCCCGATTAGCCAGGCAACAGGCCCAGCACGTCTGCTCGACATGATGCCCGGACGCTCGAAGCAGATGTTCAAGCAATGGTTGAGAGCCCGTCCGAAAGCCTGGCGTGATGGCATCGACGTCGTCTCCATGGATGGATTCTCCGGGTTCAAAACCGCCTCGGTTGAGGAACTGCCCGATGCGGTGGAAGTCATGGACCCGTTCCATGTCGTCAAGCTCGCCGGTGATGCTCTCGATGATGTTCGTCGTCGTATTCAGCAGGAGACAACTGGCCATCGTGGACGAGCGAAAGCCCCCCTGTATCGGGCGAGGAGGACTCTGCACACCGGAGCTGATCTGCTCACGACTAAGCAGCAGGAGAGACTCGCGGGCCTGTTCACCGATTCGAGCTTCACCGAAGTCGAAGTCACCTGGGCTGGTTGAGCTCAGACGGTTGGGACCGACTCTGAAGCGTCGAGCTGCTGATGTGCTCGCGTTCTTCACCCGGCCGGGAACGTCGAATGGTCCGACTGAGGCGATCAACGGCAGGCTCGAGCATCTGCGGGGATCGGCGTTGGGGTTCCGTAACCTCACGCACTACATCGCGAGATGTCTGCTCGAGTCCGGTGGATTCAGACCGGTTCTACACTCACGTTTACGATGAGCCACGTTAGCGGCGGCAGTCCCCGCAAGATCATTCGTGGGAATCATGGTGAAAGCGTGCGCGAGAATCTTCATAACTCGGCTCAAATTTTGCTGAACGGGGACTCGCCATTGTCTTCGAAGTCCTCAAAGCGCACTGTAGCGCGTTTCGATGTTGCGACACTGGTACCTCCAGTCTGCCGCCTGCGATCACCCCAGGGTGCTACTTTTGGTGAGATCCCTCATACTCGATGAACTGCGCATCGTCGTTGACCGAAGTTCCCCGATATTCCACCTGCTGTTCACTGGGCACAAGATCTTGGTAGTAGCCGAGCCGATTACCCCACGGGTCGGAGAAGTCGACAAACGCAACAACTCCAGGCAGCTGCGAGGGTTCGGAATGCTCAATTCCTGACGAGTCGAGAAAGTCCAGTGCAGCACGGAGGTCGAGCACACGGAATCGCATTCTATTGTGCATAGGCGCTGCGTCTGCTTTGCCTCCGACCTGAACCCAGCATTCTTGGCCTGAAATCGGAGACCACTCGAAGAAATCATCATGCGGTTCGAACTCCGGTTCGCGCCCGAATAGCGTGCTGTAGAACGATCGTGCTGTGGCAGTCTCGTTGGTCGGCACGTACACCTGCACAGTGACGCCCGCGGTAATAGGAGCAGAGTTCATCGAACCGTCACTCATAGCTATATCCTCCATATCACTAGCCTCGATTTTTCATGAGTCAGTGCTCGGGCATGGTTGCAGCCCCATTGCTGTCCACTGACTCTGATTCTCGCATGCGGGTAGGACACGACACCGTGTGACGCCACGATTGCCGCGGGGACTCCTGATCCCGGCGTTCCTTCTCGATCGTTCGGATACGGGCACCAACCACTTCAGCCCGGTGCTGGTCCCGGCAGTGTCCGTACATTGCCCAGTCCGGCGAGGATGGCCTCAGCCCAGGTGGCAATCGCCTTGATATGAACCACCACTCAACGAGCAGTGCGCGCGATCGTCGCGGACACCGAGTAAATGTGCATGCGCAGCTTCTTCGGTTCCCACCGGCGGATCTCGTGAGTCGGGAACGCCAGCAGGGACATCCAGGCCTCGATCTCTCCGGCCAGGGCGACAACAGCCAACCAGAATGGGTTCTGGTCGAACCCTTTCAAGGGGAAGTTCCGCAGCCCGGAGTCCTTGCAGACTCTGGGGTCTTGCCACCAGGGCAAGAACCACGCGATGAGAGCAGTTGCGTTGTGTCGTCAGCCGTCGAGCTGGCTGACTCTCCCTCGAGAGATCTCGAGGATGGCAGCGACATCGGAGACGCTGAGATGGCGCGCGCGGAGATCGCGAACGACCTCCCGGGACAGCCGCGCAGCCTCGACTTGGAGATCTGGGCTGTGTCAAGTTTCGTAGACGATCTCTTTGTGGATCAGGCGGCGATCGCGGCCTGAAGGGTGTAGTCGGCGCGCGCT
>NZ_BAABNP010000029.1:0-12565 GCF_038429965.1 Brevibacterium ammoniilyticum | reverse complement strand
TTAATCGGGCACTAAACGCTACCATCATCCCTGGTCAGAGACTTCCGGGGCACCCGAAACTGTGCAAGTGACCCAACCCAGGTGAGAAGCTCGAGCAGATCTCACCGGTGGCGATAGAGTTGGGCCGGCTTCCCCACCGTGCCGTGCTCCAAACGCCCGGTGCTTTCCAGATGCGGCACCATTGCGCGCCGGAACGTGTCCTTCTGAGCCGTGCACTTGTCGACAGCAGAGTGCAGCCGGTGCAGATCGAGCAGGGTGAAGGCATCTCCCAACAGCCGACCCGGATCGGGACGCTCGGAATACGCCTCCCGCAAAGCCTCCACCGCCTCGGCGATGATTGTGTCGTGGTCGAACGCCAAGCCGACGGCCGAATCGACGGGGATGACATCGATATCGGTCAGCTGCGCCTCCGGCAGCGCGATCATGTGTGCGACGGACAGGACTCGGCCCCGATCATCACGATCGATCGCATCGAAGGTCCGCAGCTGACGTGGAGCCACTCCCCTCAAGCCCACGCGCTGGCGCAGTGACCGCTCCACAGCCTCGGCGAGAAGCTCTCCGTCGTGAAGGAAGGTGCCTGGCAACCGCCGTCGGCCATCTCTCTCAACGACAGCCACACCCAGGACATCAGCCTTCACCGTGAGCACCGCGGTATCGACAGCCACTGACGGTCGCGGATAGTCGGTGAGTCGCTTGCCGTGTTCATCGGTCCAGTCAGCCATGTTTACATTAAAGCAACTCTGCGCTAATCTGTCATCAGTTAGCGCACTTTCGCTCTAACTAGGCGTTCGAGAACGCGAACGCACCACCTCGACTGTGAGAACGAAGGACGGTTGACGATGAGAACTGGACGCTTGGACCGCGCTGCCGGCGTGATGGTAGGACTGGCCTGCGGCGACGCCCTAGGTGCCGCCTACGAATTCGGTGGCCCCTATTCTGCGGACATGCCCGTCGAGATGAAGGGCGGCGGTGCTTTCGGTTGGGAACCCGGCGAGTGGACCGATGATACATCCATGGCGATTCCCCTGCTCGAGCTCATCGCGTCAGGTGAACGCCCACGGGGCTACAAGCTGCGCTCTGCGGTGAAACGGTGGATCGAGTGGATGGAGGACGCCAAAGACGTCGGCACCCGGACATCCGCGGTCCTCAGCGAGGCCAAGCTCGCTTCCAATGTCGACTTCTACGAACTTGATTCCGCCGCCGGCGCGGCTGCCAAGAAATATCAGCACCAGCATCCCAATGCAGCCGGAAACGGCTCACTCATGCGCACCGCCCCTTACGGACTGGTGGGGCAGGACCTCCGCTACATTGCGGTCACTGCCGCCGGTCAGAGCAAACTCACACACCCGCACGACGATGCGACCACCGCCTGCGCCATCTGGTCAGCCGCGATCGGACATGCAGTCGATACCGGGGAGCTCGACGTTCGGGTCGGACTGCGTGCGACCGTATCTGAGTCCGGGCAAGGCGAGCTCTATGCTCTGTGGGAATCCAGGATCGAGGAGGCGGAGAGTTTCCTGCCCGAGCATTTCACCAAGAACGGCTGGGTCGTCCAGGCCCTGCAGGGCGCGTGGTCGGCGATCGTGCACTCCGGGGAGCGTGCCGCGAACGATCCCGACCACGTCCGTCGAGCCCTGCAGATGGCGGTGCGAGGCGGCGGAGACACCGACACCGTCGCCGCCATTGCCGGCGGCCTGATCGGTGCCGCCTACGGGGTGAGCGCGATTCCGTTGAGTTGGAAGCGACGGATTCACGGGTGGCCAGGATGGCGGTCAGAAGAACTGGTCGAACATGCGGTGACCGCCCAACGCATATGGTCCGCGACGGGAGCGGCTGATCTACGCGCGTGGCCAGCGATCGATCGCCTCGACTATTCAGGCTGGCGGGGAACTGAAACCTGCGTTCGACACCCTCATGACAGCGGCGTCTATCTGGGCGGGGTCGGCGTCCTCGACAGACTCCCGGAGGACGTCGACGCGGTCGTCTCCCTGTGTCGGATCGGCCGCAGTCAGATTCCCGATTCCGTTCCCCGAGAGGATCGAATCGCCGTCTGGCTGATCGATTCGGATGACCCTGACGACAATCAGCATCTCGATTTCGTCCTCACCGAGGCGGCCGACATGGTGGCGGCGTTGAGGGATGAAGGAAAGACCGTGCTCGTGCACTGTGTCCAGGCCCATAGTCGGACTCCTACGATCGGCGCCGTGTATTCCGTGCGGCACTTGGGAATGAGCGCCGAGGCAGCGGTGCGTGACGTCGTCAGTGCCCTGCCCGATGCCCGTCCCAACTCCGCCTTCAGTTCGGCGATCCGTCGCATTGCCGAGGAAAGGTTCTCAGATGTCTGATGATCCCTCGATCGCCGGCGAGGAGGAGGCCGGCAACTTCGTCATCACCAATATGGGCTCGAAGTACGATCTCGACGCCAGCTTCCGCACAGACGACGACTACCTCGCTCGGGGACCGTTCAAGGTCCACTCCCCGGACACCTCCGAATGGCGCTGGGGGTACAGGCTCGAACAGGTCGGAGATCACCTCGTCTTCCAAGACGGCACCGCTTTCGGCCGCACGATCATGACCGACTCCGTCAGCATTCGCGGGAGCGACGACGGTTCGATCATCTGGATGTATGGGCCCGAAGGCAGCAGGCTCACGGTGCTCACGCTCACCGCTGCGACGTTCGAGGACTACCGGAAGGCGATTCCAGGCGGCATCGCCGTCGCCTCCTTCGACGATGGAGCCCGTGTCGTGATGGCCGAGCTTGAGACAAAGCGTCGGGCCCGATTCGGTCTCGACTTCGACCCGGTGCTGACCAACCGGCTCGGATTGGTCTTCCGGAACGACTCTGATGTGACGACGATCGGTCTGTACCATTTCGGTCCGGGTGGACGGACCCGGAAGCGAGTCGACGCCAAGTGGATCGACTGTGATTTCACAACCGAATCGTGGCGCCTGCGAGAGGACGACGATGCCCTTCTCTCGCCATTCCTCGACTCCGGCGTGGCTGCCTACGACACGGCAACGAAGCATGACGGTTCCGCCGTCCCGTTCCACAAACTCGGCCAGTTCGTCTTCCCCCGCTTCGACATCGACGGACCTGAGGACTGGGGTGAACTGTTCGACGAGTGGGACATCGTCTCGTGACAGAAGTCGGTCGTCGAGATGACGTAACTTTGACTCAACACCTGGTCCACTGCCTCAATGCGAAGGAAATACGCGTGTCCACAAACGCAGTTCTCGGCACAGTTGTCGACCTGCTCTCATCCCGACTGCCGGCCTACATCGAATCAGTGCTCAATCCGCTCCTCGGCGGTGTCGAATGGCCTGTTCTGCTCACAGAACTCGACCGCGCCAAGGGAAAGATACCGAAGACCTATTCGGCCACCGACCTACAGGCCCAATTGCGGGTCATGACCGAGCGTCTGGGTCCATTCCAGTACCCGTTCTCCGACCCGACCCGGCAGATTTTGACGCTGGCGAGCGAACTTCGTGTCACACGCAATCGGTGGGCGCACAATGAGTCCAGTGACTGGTTCGATGTCTTCCGTGCCGCCGACACAGCGTTCCGGTTGTTCTCCTTCATCGACGATTCCTCAGGTCGGGATCGTGCCGAAGAGATCAGAGGCAGGGCTCTCCTCGAGCTCACTTCAGCGTTGACGCTGCCGGGCTCGGAGGAGTCGGTCCGCCGCGACGCGGAACGCGACGCCGAGTCGCCTGACGATGCTGACCCCACGATCGTCCCCGCGGACTCGATGACCCACCGAACGAACTCGGACACACCCCTGCTGGGCAACGACCGCCTGCCGTTCGAACCGTGGACGGTCACGGTCATCGGAGACCGCAGCGTCCTTGACGCTCTGCCGAAGAAGTGGGCCAAAGAACGAGTGCGAGCGCTCATCGCGGAGATCGTCGACGCCGAGGGACCGATCCTTGACGACCGACTCGCCACCCTCGTACTGCGGTCGTTCGGGATGGAGAGGACTGCCCCCGCCCGAAAGAAGAAGATCATCTACCAGGCGTCGGTGTCGGGCTTCCATATCGACAAGGCGAAGTTCCTCTGGCCTTCAGATATCGATCCTGAGAACTGGTCGGAGTTCCGCCCGAACGATGGCACCGTCGATCGACCATTCACCGAGATCAGTCCCCGGGAAGTCGGCAATGCCGCTATCGAAGTTGCGGCGCAGAACGGTCGGATAGCACGGTCTGAATTCGATGCACAGGTTCTCGCGACATTCGGTCGCAGACGTCGATCGAAAGCGTTCCTCAAACACCTCGAAGCTGGATACGATCTCGCTGGCACCAGCGGACGTTTGGCCTTTGACTCGGAAGTCGCGTGGAATCCTGCGGGGCGATCAGGCCAGGGTTGAGACCAGACAAGAGTTACCTCAGGTCGACCCCGCCATTCCGGGAAAGGACGAAACGTGAACGTTGACGACCGACTGATCTACCTGCAGTCCTGGTGGGTAGCGTCCGAGTTCCTCCGCCGACACCCGGAATTCGACTTGCTCGAGACCCACCCCGGAGGAGGACAGTACGACTGCCTGACGATCCTTGGCCCCCGCGGGGCGACTGGTCCGGTCCATATTGACCTCAACCGCAAGGGCCGCATACACATCCACAGCGGAATCGCACCGAGTTTCGATGCAGACTTGTGGGGGCTCAGGCTGCCGGTGGAGTGGTCGTCCGAAACCGAGCAGCGCAACCGACGAAAGCTGCCAATGTTCCTCGAAGCTGCAGTGGGCCTGTCCGTGCCGCAGCAGACCCCTGTAACTACTCCCAAGACGCTGATCTTCCGCGTGATCTACCAGCTCCTTCTCTTCGCCTTGAACGAACCTGAGAATTGGGACGCCCGCAATGCGCAATTCGACTCGAGCGGTATGGACTGGGATTGGGACCCGAACTATTTCGCCCAGATTCCCTCTGCCAGATCAGCGTTGGACAACGATGCGAACCCCGACAATCGGCAAGCATGCTTCTGGGGCGTACTGAGAGACGGCCGTTGTCTGGCCCTCCTGCAGGAGAACGGGATGCTCCATCGTCCCGATGCCCGACCGATGAGCGTGATGACCATCTATGACGCCGAGCACCGTGACATACTCACAGCCTCCCTCGAGGTCAGACAGCTCATCACCGGCCAGAAGTGACGGTAGACAGCCCGCTCACCTCGACCACCGATCCCAACAGAGGAAGGTGAACCAGTGTCCGCGCATGAGCAGCGCCCGTAGTGGCCGCCAACGCCTCACCGTAGACCTTGAGCTGACCCAGGTAGTTGTCCCGAATATGGCCGAAAGGGTCGACGCCCGGGTACGACTTGTGGTCGATGAGGACGTGTCCGCCGGAGGCCAGTATCACTCGGGTGTCGATCCAGCCTTCCATCACCTGTCCCGCACCATTGCGCCATGCGATCGGCTGCTCGGTGAGCACCTCGGCACCGGGAAACTCCGACTCCAACCAACCAATCCAGCGGCGACCGAGCTCCATCAACGTCTCGGCCGAAATCGCCCCCTCGGCTCCCCATCGACTGGTGATCCGCTCAGCCGCAATCTGCGAACGCACCGGATCGAGCGAGCCCAGAGGAAGACCGAGGTACGCGTGCACGGCATCCCCGACGCGATCCCAATTCTGCCCTCCCCGTTCCACCAACGGACTGCCGAGATCGGCGATCTCAGTCAGCTGCGCGTCCATCCCTGTGGAGTCGACGCCGCTCGCAGTGAAGTGCGCGGGCACCCGTTCCACAGTGCTGTCGTCGGGTCGCCGCCGGGGGATATCGGATCGGGCATAGAAGGATCGACGCTCTTCACCCCTGTCGGACTCTCCGACCTCGTCCGGCAGTGAGTAGGCACAGATCCGGGTGGGAAGGGATGTCCACCTCGGCGATTCAAGATCCTCGTCCCGAACGCGCAGATCCGCGATCCGCAGTTCCCCCACATCGGCCGTCGAATCAGACGGATCGCCCGGTCCTTGCGGCGCATCCCACGACAAGAGATCCGTGCCCATTGAGGCGTTGAGTATGTTGTTCGCACCGTCGGGATAGCCGAAGGCCATGATGCTGTGCGACTCCGCTCGGGTGAGGGCGACGTAGAGCAGACGGGCCGTCTCGCGGTCGTCGGCCTCAGCTCCCTCGCGGACTACATCGCACCGTCCCAGTGCTTCTCTGAGCGGACCAAAGCCCTTGAGCACTCGAGGCAAGAACCGGAGAGTTCGATTTGCCACGGGGTGGTGCGCGTCGAACTCCCCGTCGGTCGCCACATTCACAACACGATGATCGAATGTCTTGGCGATCGGGATTCCGCTGATGACGACCGGCCATTGCAGGCCCTTCGACTGGTGCATCGTGGTGACGAGGACGGCCCCTTGCACGGTCGATTGTTCGTACTGTGCAGCAGCCTCGGCGAGATGCCTGAGCAGTCCCGCTGGTGTACTGGGGCTCCGGGTCTGCTGGGCCGCATCGTCGAACTCGGCGGCGATCTGACTGAGGGCGTCCAGTGTTCCCAATCGGGATTCGGGCGACGACCAGGCCTTGATTCTCTGCGGCAGGTCGAGCGCATCGATGACTTCATGCAGCAGATCCACCGGGGTGCACTGAGCGGCACGCGGACGCAAGGCGGCGAGCGCAGCCAACGAGGGATCGTCCCACCACGTGCGCACATGTGCTCGACGTTCATCGGGATCGCTGATGTGCACGGCCTCGTCGAACCAAGAATCGTGACTGCCGTGATCGGTCATCAGCGTGACGAGTTCGACGAGCGCTACCCCGTCATTCTCGTCTACGAGGGCCGACAGGCCAGCGGCGACGAACTGCCCTTCCCTGGTCTCGAGCAGGTTGGTCGTCGACCCCACCGCCGGGATCCCCCGGGCCTTGAGCTCACCGACCACACGGTCGACTTGCGAGTTGGTGCGCACGAGGATCGCGACGTCGCCCGCTTCCACCGACCGGTCCGGGAGCTGAGGTGCCCGGCCGAGGAAGTCGACGACGCCTTGGGCGATCGTCTTGACCATGCGCGAGTCCGCCGCTGTGTCTTTGCCCTTGTCGGTGTCGGGCACCCACAATTCACGACCTCCGTACGAACGCAGATGGTCTCGAGCCGGTGGAACTGTCAGTACGATGTCATCGACTTCGTCATGCCTGAACACCGAACGGAATATCGTGTTCGACAGTTCCAACGGTGGCTCACTTGATCGCCACGACTGACTGAGGTTCTCTCGTGTCGCCTGGCCGAGGTCGGTTGTGCCGTCGGTCAGTGCGTCGAAGACCCGGTTCATCAGCTCGGGGTCGGCGCCCCGGAAACCGTAGATCGACTGCTTGCGATCGCCGACCCAGATCACTTCGTCGACGAGCTCGGCGAGTTCCATGAAGATCGCCAGCTGAATGGGTGAGGAGTCCTGGAACTCGTCCACGGCGAGCAGACGGTAGCGTGAGGAGATCGACCGCCGAACCCGTTCGTTCGTCTCGAGCAGCTCGAGAGCACGGACTTCCTGATCGACGAAGTCCATCACCCCCAAGCGATCTTTGTACTCCTCGTATGCCTCGAGAGCCGTGATCGCCGTTGAGATGACCAGGTCGATGAGTGCACTGACATCGCTGTGGAACGCTTCATTGGCGAGCAGCTCCTCCTCCACCATTTTCGCGCTCGAGGACATGAGCAGCTGCTTCGGGATCGTGCCCAACGGCTTTCCCCCGGCGGCCGTTGGGAACTTCATGTCGGCAGCTTTCGCCCACGTCGACCATGCGATGGTCGGAAACGGCTCGACCTCCTCGGCGCTGGAATCGAGCTCACGAAGGAAGCGATCGAGCGTGATGATGCTGCCCTCGACATTGGCAGCGCTGCGAGGCGATACGGTGATCCGTGGTTCTCCATCTGCATCGAGCGCCTCAGCCTGGGCGTGGCGCAGTGCGGCTCGCAGCTCGTCGGTATCGCGTGTCAGCAGGTCTCGCCACGCCTGTCGATGGTCGGCGCAGGGAGTCGGCAGAGACTCGAGGAAGAGTTCGCGGGAAGCAGTTGCGGATCGTTGCAGTTCCGCCGCGTCGATGCGATTCGTTCTCGCCGCCACGACGACGTCCTTGACCAGGTCGGACAAGACTTCCGGTCCCTGACCGAAGCCAGTGGGTTCGCCCGGGGAACCGTTGTGCCCCGTGCGCATGAGCAGGTCGCGATGGGTGACCTGCGCTTCCGCGATGACGTCGTCAAGGGCGGCGTTGAAGACTTCCGCCTGTTCAGTCTCATCGAGAACGCGGAGCTGCGGAGAGTACCCGGCATCGATGGCGTAGTCCGTGACGATGCGCCCTGCCACCGAATTGACGGTGCCGATGAGGGCTGTGCCGATCTCTTCCGCAGCGACCGTGTTGCCGTCATCGAGGAGCCGTCGCTGAGTCTTGTCGACAAGGTCCGCGGCCGCTCGAACGGTGAATGTCGTGGCGATGACCTCACTGGCCTTGATTCCGCTGCCATACTCAGAGCCGGCGAGTTTCTCCGACAGGACTTCGGTGAGCCGATAGGTCTTTCCCGACCCCGCCGAGGCGGTGATGACGCTGATACTCATGAGTGGTCCCCCGCGATGCCGTAGATGAGATTGAATTCGCTGTATGCCTGGGGTTTGTCAACAAAGAGCAGTCCTTCGTCGATCGCCCCGGCTCGCTGCTCCTTCAACCGGTCAGTGAGTGCTTTCGATGACTCACCCGGAGTCAGATGCAGCTGCGCATAAGCATCGGCGATCGGGGCGTCGAAACAGCCGGAGGCAATCCGACCGAGTGCGTGCTCGACGGCATGCTGAATCCTTGGCCACAGTGCTGCAGGATTTCCGCCGAGGCTGCCCTCGGCTTCATCGTCATCGCTGGTTCCACCGCCTGTGAAGTCTGGGTCGAGGCCAGAATCCGCGGAGACGAACCTGCCCTGTTTGAGGAGGTAGTAGGCGGTGAGCGCACCTTGCGCTTGAGGATTGTCTGGGTTGTGGGTATAGATGCTCAACTGCACTGCTTCCCCATCGTCGACCATCGTCCGGAACCTCCCGGCGGAGTTCGTCCACTTGAGGTCGATCACTGCAGGGCGTCCATCGGCGAGCTCGCCATCGAGGTCGCGCAGACCTATGAGGTCCACCGTCTTCGTTTCGCCGTTGAGGCTCAATGCCCAAGGGTGACTGAATTCTGTCTCGGCGGCGGTGAGCGTGATCCCTCTCTGCCTCAGGCTTGCGAACATCTGTGTGAGAGACCCGACCGTCGTGGCGCGGATCGATTCTGTGCGGGCGCTTGAACCCGGCAGCAGCAGTTCGGCAGCGAAGCGTGGGGCGAGAGCGTCGAAAGCCGAGCGTATCTCTGCAGTTGTAGGCGATGCGCTGCCAATGGCCTCGCCGCGGCGCACCAAACGCTCGACCACAGCGTGGACGAACGTGCCGATCATGCGATTCCCGGTAGGCACCTCGGATACGAATCCTCGTTTGAGCCCGATGCCCTTCTCCAAGGTCCAGGCCAAAGGATCGCTGAGAAGCCGCTCGATCTGCGTGAAGGACAACCGGTCAGGCAGCAGGTAGACGAAGTCGCCGTGGATCTCCCGAGACACGGTGGTCGGCGGGGAGGCCACCTCGGGCTCCACCTCGGCGGTGGTCGTGACGGCCGAGTTGAGCTGCCACTGGTGGCCCTCGGTCAGACGATGAACCGGCCGGGACACCGTCGAATGGTCGAAGACACCATCGACTGCTCTGCTTCCGAATCGCTCAGGGGCTTCGGCGGCCATCACCTCGGCGAGGCGGGTGAGGCTGGGATTGAGGGAGACCTCAGTGCCGTTGATGCGTTCGGGAATGAAACTGATGAGAGTGGTTGGACCGCGAAGCGCTCGGAGGGTTGCGGCTTGGTGCAGACTCTCCCGGTCTGCGGCCGAGGACACAATCGCACCAGCGCGCGCCAAAGCCGCAGTTTCGGCAGGATCCCAGAGCTCGGCTTCAGCTCCTGTGCTGCGATGGGCAGACCACCACAGGACGGTGTCGGTTCCGGCTGGGATCTGCGCGGGGTCGGTCACAACGGTCCACTGCGCGGCCTGTGTTCCGGTCGTCGCTGATGGCGGCGCCGGCGCGCAACTGTCGACGATGTCGAAAAGCTCTCTGACACGGATGACGTCCGCACCGAGCTCCGCGAGGGCTGCGCGAACAGAATCGACGTGTCCCGACGCGTCGGCCAGGAACGACTGAACATCCGCAAGCTGCTTCGCCGATTCCGAAGAGGTCGACGGCAGTCCATGGCGCAGTGTCAGGAGTCGTGCGCTCAGCCAGATCAGAGCTGGTTCCAGGCTGCTCAGGTCGACCTGGTCATCGGAGATCACGGGAGGTGACGTTCTGAGGTACTTGTCGAGCTCACGGGCTGCCGTGTCGGGTTCCGGGGTGTTGAGGACGTCCATGGCGGACATCCACGCGGATTCGGGATCACCGGAAATACCCGGTTCCTGGGTCAGAGCAGTGAGCAGGGTCGTGGCAACCCGGTTGGGGACGAGACGAATCGGGAACGACGAGTCGGGTCTCATTCCGATCTCGAAGGAAAGGAGTTCGGCGACTCGGCGAACGTCTGTGGGCGGGAGGACCGCGCTGAGGAACGCAGAGAGCAGTTGCGAGGCTGGGCTCTTCGCTGATGCGGATGGCATTCCGATGCTCGGCAGGCCGCGACGATTGAGCTCCTCGTCAAGGGTCGCTGTCGGGCCACCCGCGACGATGCACAGGCGGTCCAGATCGGAAGTGTTGGCGAGCCAACGGGCTGCTGCCTCGGCGATCGACCACTGCTCAACGCCACGAACAACGGTGAACGTCGCTGGAATGGAATCCACGGACGAGGCTTCACTGACGGTGACTCCAGCAGTTTCCATAGCTGCGAAGATGTCCTGCCAAATCTGAGGAAGCGCTGATCTGTCATCGCGGAGTTCGACGGCTGTGATTCCGAGCGGCCAAGTACTGCCGGACTCACGGAGAAGCTCCAAGACTTCGCGCAGGTCGTCGGCTCGGCCCGGCGCGAGTGTCCTGGGCTGATTGGAGCTCGATTCAAGTCTGACAAGCGATTCGACGTCAGCGATCGCGTCCAGGCGCGGCTGGAGAGTTGTCGCGGCTTGGGGAGTCCATCCGGCTTCGATCGCATCGTCACGCAAGCGAAGCACGTAGGCGGCGGTGTTCCACGGGTCGACCTCGAAGGATGTCCGGTACCAGGGATGATTCGCCTCGCGCATCAGCGAGCGATATTGGGCGATCCGTGTGGGTCGTGTTGCCGCAGGTCGAGTCGTGCCCAACCTGGTCTGGAGAACTCCCAACAGCCCCAGCGGCCCAGTCACCACCGTTGTCCCGCCGCTGCTGCCCGGCATCCACGGAGACTGGTCGAGGTTCCACCCGAAGACTATGCGCATCGCTGTCCCTTTCCGTGAACGGCCTGGTCACGACAGTAGTATCAAGTCAGCTGCTCGGCAAAGGTTCAGTGACTCGCAATTCAGGGTGTCCCATTAATCGTCACCGACGGTGATCACGGATGACGTCACAGTTTCGTAATAGCATTCACAGCAACGAACGCTCTCAGACTGTGCCTGAACTGGTAGCGCACGTTCGAGCGAACGATGATCTCTTGGACAACGACGTTTATCGGGCCTGGAAGCGACTGCCCAGCCAGAGTTCTGGAGTCACATACAACTACCTGCTGATTCTCGCGGGCCTGCCTTCGGTCAAACCGGACCGAATGATCTTCCGTTTCCTCGCCCGAGCGCTCGGCGAGAGTGCAAAACTCGATACCAGACGCGCGGCAGAACTCATCACGAAGACGGCCGAGGAGATGAACGTCGACCCGCGGGCACTCGACCACATCGCGTGGAGAGCTGCCTCCGGTCGTGAGCTGGTCGATTGAAGATCAAGGACTGAGATCCCGATAGGCAAAGTCGTCCGCTAGGAAAGAACTTACGCCATGGTGGTCTGGTCCAGGGGCGCAAATGCAGCCCCGGAACTCGATTCGATTGCGATTACGTCTCATCTTGTTTGGCTGCGATTAAAGGTTGTCCGGGCCCGCTCTGATTGCGCCAGAATCGTCTGTGTCAGGACCGACTTCTAGTGTGATGTCCTACAACTCAGTGGAGGGATCACAATGGATGCTCGAGCGGACAGTCCATCGCCAATGCCAGTCCCCGAATTGCCATTGCGCTTCTCGGAGGGCCGACATGTTTCCGCCTTGGCTGTCGACGTCGAACCCCTAGCAAGCGGCAACCGGGCCGAACACATGGCGCCCGACAACCGGCGCGACCCCTTCGTCGCCACGGTCTCCTCGTGCTCCAGTTCGGAAGTCAACCCGTACCTGTGGGAATGGCAGGCCGAATCACTCGATGCGTGGCATCAAGCGGATTGCCGTGGCGTCATTGAGGCGGTCACCGGATCGGGTAAGACGATGATCGGCATCACTGCCGCGTTTGAGGCGTTTCGCCAGGGCATCAAAGTTCTGGTGCTCGTACCGACAGCAGAGTTGCAGGCGCAGTGGCAGAGGTGGGCTGTGTCAAGTTTCGTAGACGATCTCTTTGTGGATCAGGCGGCGATCGCGGCCTGAAGGGTGTAGTCGGCGCGCGCT
>NZ_BAABNP010000028.1:0-12681 GCF_038429965.1 Brevibacterium ammoniilyticum | reverse complement strand
GTCTCGTCCTACCCGTGCAGAGGTAGGACGAGCCGCTTGAGGTGAGGGTTGGCCGCTCGTGCCCGGTTGCGGTTGCTGGTTTGGTCGGCTGGGTGCGCCGGCCAGAGGTGGTGAATGTGCGAATACCCCACGAGACGAGTTGTCCCGTGGGGTATTCGCAGCCCAGCATCGCCGAGGTGGACGACCGCACCCAGCATTACCGACGAGTGATGGTCGCCGAGGTGGGCGACTGCATCCAGCATCACCGACGCTCGAGCATCCCCGAGGTGGGGTTCAGCTCCGAGCGGTGCCGAGCTGAGGTGTCCGTGCTCAGAGGTCGGGGTACCAGATCCCGATCTCACGTTCGGCCGACTCTGCCGAGTCCGAACCGTGGACGAGGTTCTTCTGCACCTTCTCGCCCCAGTCGCGTCCGAGGTCGCCGCGGATCGTGCCGGGAGCGGCCGCCGTGGGATCGGTGGCGCCGGCCAGTGACCGGAAGCCGGGGATGACTCCCTGACCGGAGGCGACGATCGAGACGATCGGGCCCTCCGACATGAAGTCGACGAGCGGCTGGTAGAACGGCTTGCCCTCGTGCTCGGCGTAGTGGGCAGCGAGCTCCTCGCCGGTGGCCGTGCGCATGCTCAGCGCATCGATCGAGTAGCCCTTGGCTTCGATGCGGGAGAGGATCTGTCCCACGAGCCCGCGAGCGACTCCGTCGGGTTTGATGAGGATGAGCGTGCGTTCCATTCCGGTCCTTCCGGTCGAAGAGATCAACGTTGGCAAGTCTACTAGCGCAGAATCGGTGCCCGACGCAGGATCTGTGTCCGACTCAGTATTGCCCGCCCGACGCAGTTCCCCGCGCCCAGCTCAGCCCTGCGCTGCGCGTTCGACGACCTCACGGTCGATGCGCGCCGACCAGTAGACCGAGACCGCGAACATGGCGACGAAGATCGCTGCGACGAAGAACATCGCCGGGATGATGAAGCCGGTGGCGACGAGGAGGACCTGGACGAACCAGCCGATGGCCACCCCGGGACGTCGCTGACCGATCTGCCGAGGCAGGAGGACGACGGCGACGATCGCGACCACGGCGATGACCGAGGCACCGATGAGCAGCTGGGGCAGGGTGAGCGTGCCGTTCGTCTTCACCGTGAGACCGAACGCGGTCAGCGCGGCGAAGTAGACGACGACGAGTTCGCAGATGAGGATCGACCCGGCGAGCACGGGATACTTCGACTTCATTCCCCCTCCTCCCGACCGAGGAGCACACGCGCCTCGGCGACGGTGTAGAGCGAGCCGGTGACGATGACACCCGGGCGCTCGGCGGCAGAGGCTTCGACGAGGTCGAAGGCCTTCATCAGAGCCGCATTGAGGTCGGGCGCTGTGAGCACCGCGTCCTCGTCGACCCATTCGCGGGCCGCCGCGGCGAGCGTGTCGACCTCCAGCGCCCGATCGCTCACCGGTGCGGTGACGACGAAGGCATCCGCCGAACGGTGAAGGGCCTCGAGGACGCCGTGGACGTCCTTGTCGGCGAGCATGCCGAGGACGATGACGGTGTAGTCGAAGTCGAACGCCTCGGCGATCGTATCGGCGAGCACCCGGGCGGCATCCGGGTTGTGCGCCCCGTCGACGAGGACGGCCGGTCCCGTGCGCACGAGTTCGGCGCGCCCGGGCGAGGTGACATGGGACAGCCCTTCGGCCACGGTGTCGCGGTCGAGGGGTTTGTCCTCATCGCCGAGGAAGGTCTCCGCGGCGACGAGGGCGACCGCGGCGTTGTGCGCCTGGTGCTCACCGTGCAGCGGGAGGAAGAGGTCGCTGTAGACGTCGCGCAGACCCTGGACGGAGATGAGCTGACCGTCGACGGCCCGCTGCCGCTCGAGGAGCCGGAAGTTCCGGTCCTCGACGAGCGTGGGCACGCTGCGTGCGGCGACTTCGGCGTCGAGGACCGTGAGCGCCTCGTCCTCCTGCAGGGCGATGACCGCGGTCGGTTCGGGGGCCGGGCTCGGGTCGATCGAGCGGTTGAGGATGCCGGCCTTCGTCGCGGCGATCTCGGCGAGGGTGTCGCCGAGGAAGGCCTGGTGGTCCATGCCGATGCGGGTGAACACGCACACCTGGGCGTCGGCGACGTTCGTCGAGTCCCATTCCCCGCCCATGCCCACCTCGGCGACGACGACGTCGACGGGAGCGTCGGCGAAGATCGCGAAGGCGAGGATCGTGAGCACCTCGAAGTACGTCAGGCGCTCCCGACCCGCCTCGGCGAGTTCCGCGTCGACGATGTCGAGGTAGGGGGCGATCTCATCGAAGATCCGCACGAAGTCCTCATCGGGGACCGGCGCGCCGTCGACGGAGACCCGTTCGGTGACCGAGTGCAGGTGCGGGCTCGTGAAGCGGCCCACCCGCAGGTCGTGGGCGGTGAGGATCGCATCGATCATCCGCGCCGTCGAGGTCTTGCCGTTGGTGCCGGTGACGGTGATGACGGGCGCTGCCCGGTGGATGTCGCCGAGGAGTTCGACGGCTCGCTTCGTCGCATCGAGGCGGACCTCGATCTGCGTCTCCCCCGCCCTGGTGAGCAGGGCCGCGTACACGCGGGTCAATGCCTCCGAGCTCATGCCCTCACCACCGCGATCCGGGTTCCCTTGGGAAGCTCTTCGGGGGCGAAGACCTCGGCTGTGCCGTCGAGCGAGGCGAAGTCGAGTCCCGTCGCCAGGGTCTCGGTGCTGATGAGGTCCCGGTGCGCCTGCAGCGCCGCGGTGACCGCATCCTCGGCTTCGACGACGACGGTGATCCGGTCGGCGACGTTGAGGTCGAGCTGCTTGCGGATGCCCTGGATCGCGCGCACCGTGTCCCGGGCGACCCCTTCGGCCTCGAGTTCCGGGGTGACCCGGGTGTCGAGGGCGAGGAAGCCGGAGTCGAGGGCGGCGAGCTCCATGCCCTCGGAACCGGATTCGGCGACGGACTCCAGCGTGTATTCGCCGTCGACGAGCTCGACGCCGCCGCTGGTGACGACTCCGTCCTCGCTCACCGACCAGTCACCGGACTTCGAGCCCTTGATGGCCGCCTGCACCTGCTTGCCCAGGCGGGGACCTGCGGCACGGGCGTTGACGACGAGGTTCTGCGACAGCGAGAACCCGGCGGCCTCCGCCTCGGCGAGGTCGAGCGATTCGACGGTGCGGACGTTGAGCTCATCGGCGATGATGTCGGTGAACTCCGGCCCCAGGTGCTCGCCGCTGGCGACGACGAGGCGGTTTAGCGGCAGGCGCACGCGCAGCCGGTTGGCTTTGCGCACCGAGGAGGCCGTCGAGCTGATGTCGCGGGTGAGGTCCATCGCGGCGACGAGCTCGGGATCGGCCGGGAACGCCTCGGCGTCCGGGTAGTCCTCGAGGTGGACCGACCGGTGACCGGTGAGCCCGCGGTAGATCTCCTCGGCCGTGAACGGCAGCAGCGGGGCTGCTACCCGGCAGAAGGCCTCGAGGCACGTGTAGAGCACGTCGAAGGTCTCGTGCGTCTCTGCACTGCCCGACCAGAAGCGGCGCCGAGAGCGGCGCACGTACCAGTTGGTGAGCATGTCGAGGTAGCTGCGGACGATCTCGCAGGCAGCCCAGACGTCGAAGTCGTCCATGGCCGCAGCGAAGTCGGCGATGAGGTCGTGGGTCTTCGCGAGCAGGTAGCGGTCGAGGACCTGGGAGGACTCAAAGCGCTTCTGCGCGCGGTAGCCGGAACGGTCGCCGGCTTCGTCGACCCCGGCCGCAGGATCCGCGGTATTGGAGTACGTGGCGAAGAACTGCCACGTGTTCCACAGCGGCAGCACGACCTGGCGCACGGCGTCGCGGATGCCCTGTTCGGTGACGACGAGGTTGCCGCCGCGCAGGATCGACGACGCCATGAGGAACCAGCGCATCGCATCCGAGCCGTCACGGTCGAAGACCTCGTTGACGTCGGGGTAGTTGCGCAGGGACTTGGACATCTTCTGCCCGTCGGAGCCGAGCACGATGCCGTGGGAGATGACGTTGCGGAACGCCGGGCGGTCGAAGATCGCGGTGGCAAGCACGTGGAGGAGGTAGAACCAGCCGCGGGTCTGGCCGATGTACTCGACGATGAAGTCCGCCGGGAAATGGTTGTCGAACCATTCGGCGTTCTCGAACGGGTAGTGGACCTGGGCGTAGCTCATCGAGCCCGAGTCGAACCACACATCGAAGATCTCCGGGATCCGGCGCATCGTCGACCTGCCCGTCGGGTCGTCCGGGTTGGGACGGGTGAGGTCGTCGACCCACGGACGGTGGAGGTCGACCTCGCCCTTGTCGTTGACCGGGAGGCGGCCGAAGTCGGCTTCGATCTCCGCGAGCGAACCGTAGACATCCGTGCGCGGGTACGTGGGGTCATCGGAGATCCAGACGGGGATCGGCGAACCCCAGAACCGGTTGCGCGAGATCGACCAGTCGCGGGCGTTCTCGAGCCACTTGCCGAACTGGCCGTACTTGACGTTCTCCGGCACCCAGTTGATCTGCTCGTTGAGTTCGACCATCCGGTCCTTGAACTCGGTGACGCGGACGAACCACGAGGAGACCGCGCGGTAGATCAGCGGGTTCCGGCAGCGCCAGCAGTGCGGGTAGGAGTGCTCGTAGCTCTCGTGACGCACGAGCAGGGCATGACGGCCCTCGAGCGGACCGGTGTGGTCGCGCAGGTCCCGGATGATGGGCCGGTTCGCGTCGAAGACCTGCTCGCCCTGGTAATCGGGTACGAGCGCATCGAAGAGGCCGGCATCGTCGACGGGACGCACGGCGAGGATGTCGTAGGAGTCGGTGAGCTCCTTGTCCTCCTCACCGAAGGCCGGTGCCTGGTGGACGATTCCGGTGCCGTCCTCGGTGGTGACGAAGTCGGCGGAGAGGATCGTGTGCATCCTCTGCCCGTACTCGTCCTGGCGTCCCTCGAAGTAAGGGAACGGCGGTTCGTACTCGCGGCCGACGAGCTCGCCGGCGGGGAAGGTGCGCAGGATCTCCGGGTTCTCCCCCAGTTCACGGGCGTAGGCACTCAGGCGCGCCTCGGCGAGGATGAGGGTCTTGCGCTGGAGTTCGGGCGCACCGTCGGGGCCGGGGACGACGGCGACGAGCGGGATCTCCGGGTTGACGGCTACGGCCTGGTTCGAGGGCACCGTCCACGGGGTGGTCGTCCAGATGAGGACCCATTCGTCCGCGCCGACGAGCTTGTACCCGATCGTCACCGCCGGGTCCTGACGCATCTTGTAGACGTCGTCGTCCATCCGCAGCTCGTGGCTCGAGAGCGGGGTCTGGTCCTTCCAGCAGTAGGGCAGGACGCGGTAGCCCTCGTAGACGAGGCCCTTGTCCCAGAGCTGCTTGAACGCCCAGATGACGCTCTCCATGTAGTTGACGTCGAGCGTCTTGTAGTCGTTGTCGAAGTCGACCCAGCGTCCCTGGCGGGTGACGTACTCCTCCCACTCCTTCGTATAGCGCAGCACGGAGGCGCGGCACGCGTCGTTGAAGGCGGCGAGTCCCATCCGGCCGATCTCGGACTTGTCGGTGATGCCGAGCTGGCGTTCGGCCTCGAGCTCGGCGGGCAGGCCGTGGGTGTCCCAGCCGAACCGGCGGTCGACCTTCTTGCCCCGCATCGTCTGGAACCGCGGCACGACGTCCTTGACGTATCCGGTGAGGAGGTGACCGTAGTGGGGCAGGCCGTTGGCGAAGGGAGGGCCGTCGTAGAAGACGAACTCGTTCGAGCCGTTCTCGCCCGGGTCGCGCTCGTCGATCGAGGCCTGGAAGGTGTCGTCCTGCTTCCAGTACTCGAGCACGGCGCGCTCGATCTCCGGGAAGTTCGGGGAGGCGCTGAGGCCGAAGGCGGAGGTCGAGACCTTGGGGTAGAGCGGTTGCGTCATGAGCGTCCTTGTGCGTAGCAGCGGTCACGTGCCGCGAGGACGACATCACTGCCGCGGTACCACCCCGCTTATCCGTTCGCACCGCGGGGCGGCGGCGAGCGGATCGCTCATCGGCGGACGATGACGGGTCCAACCGTCCGGGTCTAATGGGCGAGGCCGACCGCCGAGGCGGTCGGAGTCGCTGTTCTTCCGGATGCTCCCCGGTGATGGCCGGATCATCGCTGTCCCGATTCTATACCCTGTCCGCAGCCCCGGACCACCCGCCGGGTGCCGGGCGGCGCCGGGTGCCGTGCGGCGCCGGGCACGCGGCGGGCGGTGCGGACTGCGCTGCGGGCAGCGCGGAGACGGCGTTGTGGGCGGTGTGCTCTCCCTTCTCAGAGCCCCTTGTTACGGGCGACCTTGTGCTGGGCTGCCTGGGCGATGGGGCGGATGACCATGAGGTCGACGTTGAAGTGGTGCGGTCGGGTGAGCGTCCACGTCACGGCGTCGGCAACGTCTTCGGCCGTGAGCGGGTTCTCGACCCCTTCGTAGACCTTGCCTGCGCGTTCGGCGTCTCCCCCGACGCGTTTGAGCGTGAATTCGTCGGTGGCGACCATGCCCGGGGCGATCTCGATGACGCGCACCGGCTCACCGGCGAGTTCGAGGCGCAGGGTCGCGGCGATCGAGTGCGTGCCGTGCTTGGCGGCGACGTACCCTCCGCCGCCCTCATAGGCCTGATGGCCCGCGGTCGAGGACATGACGACGATGTCGCCGCGGCCCGATGAGATGAGAGCGGGCAGGAACGCCTTGACGACGCGGAGGACGCCGAGGACGTTGATGTCGAACATGTCCCGCCACCCCTCGACGGAGGCCTCGGCGACGGTGTCGGTGCCGTACGCGGCTCCGGCGTTGGCGACGAGGGCGTGGACAGGGCCGCCGGCGAGCACCTCGGCGGCCATCGCGGCCACGGCTGCGTCGTCGGTGAGGTCGGCGACGATCGCGGTCGCCCCGGTCTCCTCGGCCAGGGCGGAGAGCCTGTCCTCGCGTCTGGCCACGGCGACGACGTCCCAACCCTGTTCCCGCAGGTCACGCACGGTGGCCGCGCCGATGCCCGAGCTCGCTCCTGTGACCACTGCCCGCAGTGCGCTCATCTCTTCCCACTCCTCTGTGCTCGCTGACTGACTGTGGGGCCAGTCTACGAGTCGTGACGGGGGCGGGGCTGGGACGATCCGGTGTGCGGGACTAGGCCGAGCGCCTCGGCGGTGGTGAGGGGTTGCGGGGACCGCCTTCGCCGAAGACGGCACGGACTCCGGGGATCTTCACCGCCACCCATGTGATCGCGACGCAGATGACGGTGTAGACGACGGGCATGACGAAGGCGTGGACGAGGACGCCGGGCACGGTCGTCGGCAGGCCGATCTCGTTGCGCAGGGGATAGAGGACGAGGGGGTGGAGGAGGAAGACGCCGAAGGAGTACGGGTAGAACCAGTGGAGGAACCGGAAGCCCGTGCGCATGTAGTGGTGGAGGAGGAGGTAGGCGGCCAGGGAGGCGATGACGACGCCCGGGGACAGGTATTCGTACGGGTAGAGCCACGGCTTCTCGCCGGGTCCGAAACCCGCCCACAGTGCCGTCGTCGCCGTCGCCGCGACGAAGGCGACCCAGGCCCAGACGACGCCGCGGGTGGAGAGCACGACGTCGCGGAGCACCCAACCGAGGATGTAGAAGCCGGCCATCGGGAGGAAGCGGGTGGCGATGTTCGCCTCCCCGACGGAGAAGATCATCGACACGAACTGGTCGACCATGCCGATGCCGAGGAAGATCAGCCCCGTCCCCCATTGGAGGCGCCGCGAGCCGTGGACGCTGAGCAGCCTGAAGAAAGGGGTGAGAAGGGTGAGCCCGGCGAGGACGTAGAGGAAGTAGAGCTGGACGAAGGGCGAACCGGAGAGGATGGCGAGGAACGCGTTCCAGTCCGAATCGGGCGGCAGCAGGTAGAAGCGTCGGAAGGCGACGTAGACGACCGTCCAGAACACGAGCGGGATGCCGATGCGCCACACGCGTTTGGAGAGGAACTTCCGCGGCTCGGTGCCGCGACGGGGGTCGAGGGCCAGGGCGCCGGAGATCATGATGAACACGGGCACCGACCAGCGGCACGCGGAGTCGATGACGTTCGCGACCCACCAGTCGGGGCCCTGTGCGGCGAAGTTCTCCTCGACGACAGTGCCGAGGGAGTGGATGGCGACGACCGCGACGATGGCGAAGGCGCGGGCCGGATTCATCCAGCCCGTCGAGGTGGGCGGCGGATTCTCTGTTCCGATCTTGTCCAAGGTCGCCATGTCCCCATCGTCTCATCTCCGGACCTGCTCCTGCCGCGGGGCTGGGCCGCTCCGCATGCCGGTGAGGCGCGCGTGCGAGGTCCGGGACCGGTTTGGCGAGTCGGGGTGCGAGTGAGAAAATCGACAACTATGAACTCACCTGCCTACGAAGACTCGACGCACGAGTCAGTCAGCCTGCCGGACAAGCCGGCCCTCGAAGGACTTCGCGACAAATGGGATGCCGCCTGGAGCGAGTCCGACGTCTACGCGTTCGACGTCGACACCGACCGTGAGCAGGTCTACTCGATCGACACTCCCCCGCCGACGGCGTCGGGATCCCTCCACGTCGGCCACGTCTTCTCCTACACCCAGACCGACATCATCGCCCGCTTCCAGCGGATGCAGGGCAAGAACGTCTTCTATCCGCTCGGCTGGGACGACAACGGCCTGCCGACCGAACGGCGTGTGCAGAACTACTACGGGGTCACCTGCGATCCCTCCCAGCCCTACGATGCCGACTTCGAACCGCCGGCGAAGCCGGCGAAGAACTCCCGGGACTTCGTGCGCGTGTCCCGGCGGAACTTCATCGAACTCTGCGAGCAGCTCTCGGCTGAGGACGAGAAGGTCTTCGAGGACCTCTTCCGCTCCACCGGCCTGTCCGTGGACTGGAAGTACACGTACCGGACGATCGACGACACCTCCCGTGCTGTGAGCCAGCGGGCGTTCCTCGCCGACCTCGCCGGTGGGCATGCGTATTCGCAGGATGCCCCGACGATGTGGGACGTCACCTTCGGCACCGCCGTGGCCCAGGCCGAACTCGAGGACCGGGAGAAGGAGGGCGCCTACCACAAGGTGAGGTTCTTCCCGCAGGGCACTGACGGTCTCGCTGACACCTCGGCCGACCCGATCATCATCCTCACCTCGCGGCCCGAGCTCATCCCCGCTGTCGTCGCCCTCGTGGCCCACCCCGACGACGAGCGCTACCAGCCGCACTTCGGCACGACCTTCGTCTCTCCCCTCTTCGGCGTCGAGGTCGAGGTCAGGGCGCACGAGCTCGCGAAGTCCGACAAGGGCACAGGCATCGCCATGGTCTGCACCTTCGGCGACCTCACCGACGTCACGTGGTGGCGGGAGCTCGACCTGCCCACCCGCGCCGTCGTCAACCGCGCCGGACGGCTCAGCCTCGAGGTGCCCGAGTGGATCGCCGCCTCCCCGAAGCCCGACGCCGTGGCCAACTACGAGCAGCTCGCGGGCAAGACGACGTTCACCGCCCGCAAGGACATCGCGGAGATGCTCAGGGACAGCGGCGACCTCGTCGGGGAGATCGAAGCGATCACCCATCCGGTGCCGTTCTACGAGAAGGGCGACAAGCCGCTCGAGGTCGTCACCTCCCGCCAGTGGTACATCCGCAACGGCGGGCGTTCGGCCGAGCTGCGCAACGAGCTCATCGCCCGCGGGCGGGAGATCGACTGGCACCCCGCGTTCATGCGCTCGCGCTACGAGAACTGGGTGGAGAACCTCAACGGCGACTGGCTCGTGTCCCGGCAGCGCTACTTCGGCGTGCCCATCCCCCTGTGGTACCGCCTCGACGAGGCCGGTGAACCCGACTACGAGAACCCGATCGTTCCCGAGTCGCTGCCGGTCGATCCCATCGCCGAGGTGCCCGCGGGCTTCACCGAGGACCAGCGCGACCAGCCGGGCGGGTTCTCCGCCGACCCCGATGTCCTCGACACGTGGGCGACGTCGTCGCTGACCCCGCAGCTGCTGGGCAAGTGGAGCCGGGACGAGAAGTTCTTCGAGACCGTCTTCCCGTTCGACCTGCGCCCGCAGGCCCATGACATCATCCGCACGTGGCTGTTCTCGACGATCGTGCGCGCGAACTCTCTCAACGACGCGGCGCCGTGGAGGCACGCCGGCCTCTCGGGCTGGATCCTCGACCCCGACCGGAAGAAGATGTCGAAGTCGAAGGGCAACGTCGTCGTCCCCTCCGACATCCTCGCCGAGGCGAAGCCGGGGTTCGGCCCCGACGCGGTGCGCTACTGGGCGGCGAGTGCGAAGCTCGGCGCCGACACGGCCTATGACGTCTCGCAGATGCAGATCGGCAGGCGGCTGGCGATGAAGCTGCTCAACGCCTCGAAGTTCGCTCTCGCCCAGGGTGTCCACGCCGGACTCGTCGGACAGGTCGGTTCGGTCACCCATGACCTCGATCGGGCGCTGCTCGTGCGCCTCGGCGAGGTCACGGCGAGTGCCACCGAGCACATGGCCGCGTACGACTACGCCCACGCCCTGCGCGAGGTCGAGAGCTTCTTCTGGGAGTTCACCGACGACTACGTCGAACTCGTCAAGGACCGCTCGTACGGTGCGGGCACCGAGGAGGATCAGCTCTCCGCCCACGTGACGCTGGCCACGGCCCTCGACGTGCTGCTGCGGCTGTTCGCGCCGATCATGCCCTTCGTCACCGAAGAGGTGTGGTCGTGGTGGCGGACCGGGTCGGTCCACCGTGCGCCGTGGCCGGGCAGGGAGCAGCTCATCGATCCGATGGGCTCGGTCGATCCGGCCCTGCTCACCTCGGTGGCGGCTGTGCTCAGCGAGATCCGGCGGGCGAAGACCGAGGCGAAGGTCTCGCAGAAGACTCCGGTGCTCAGCCTCTCGATCGAGGCTCCGGCCCAGATCACCGGGGCCGTCGCCTCGGCGGAGGGCGACCTCAAGGCCGCCGGACGGGTGCAGACGCTCACGACCGACGTCGGCGGGGACGCGATCACCATCTCGGCGATCGAGTTCGAACCGCAGGCCTGAGGGCCGACGCCAGGACGCAGGGCGGAATCGGGGACCATCCCGGTTCCGCCCTGCGTCGTGTTCGCACCGAATTCACCCGTGTTCCAGAATCACCACATCATTCGCCCGCTCACCGGCGCGGAATCCCTCTACGATTGAGACGACGAAGGAAGGGGCACTGGGTCCCTCCTGGTGAGAAAGGCATGACAGACGATGAGAAGTGAGCTCTTTGCCCAGCGCAACGCCGAGGTGCAGAACCGCGACCGTTGGACCCTGCAGTCGAGCAAGATGCTGCGGACCGTGATCACGCCGGACGCGCCGATGATCGCCACGAAGGGCGCCATGGTCGCCTACCAGGGCGACGTCCGCTTCTCCCACCAGGGATCGAAGTCGGTCGGCCAGTTCATGAAGAAGGCCGCGACCGGTGAGGGCGGCAACGTCATGCGCGTCGAAGGCAACGGCGAGGTCTTCTTCGCCCGCGAGGCCTCGAATATCTTCATGATGGCCCTTGAGGGCCAGCAGGATGCGCTCACCGTCAACACTGCCAACCTCCTCGCCTTCGACGATGCTCTCGCGTGGGAGATCAAGCGGATCAAGGGCGGCGTCGGCGCGCTCGCCAGCGGATCGGGCCTGTTCAACCTCGAACTCAGCGGCACCGGCACGGCCGCGATCTGCTGCAAGGGCGACCCGATGGTCCTCGACGCCTCCCAGCAGCCGACCTTCGTCGACCCGCAGTCGGCCGTGTGCTGGTCCTCCTCGCTCGCCCCGCAGATCAAGACCGACGTCAGCCTCGGATCGTTCTTCGGCCGCGGTTCCGGCGAGTCGATCCAGCTCGCCTTCCATGGCCCGGGCTTCGTCGTCGTCCAGCCGGCAGAGAACGCGGTCTACACGCCCCAGGCCTGAGCGCACGGTCGCTTCACCCCACCGCGGGGCCGCGGGCACCGTCGCCCGCGGCCGCGCGGTCACCATCAGCACTCCCCTCGAACCCGGCGCGCTCCCCACCGCGCCCGTCTCCCCACGCCGCGCCGCGCCGAAACCTCCGGCCGTCGAATCGACCCCCGTGCCGACAATTCATACCTATAGCCGCCAATCATCCCCGCAGTCGCATAACGCCTCGGCAGCTCAGCACGTCAGAGCCTTAACGGCAGACCCTACGTGTGCCAGGGTTGTTTTTGCGGCCGCGCGTGTGGGGTACGATCTCGGACTGACGTTGCCAGCGGCCACGACCGGCGTTGCGCGCCGCCACCGACCGATGCTTCGCATGTCGCCCACGCCGAGTGGCGCGTCGCATGTCGCCCACGCCGCGCGGCGCGTCGCCCAGATTCACGACTTCTTGGAGGCCAGCGATGACCGACGAACGCACGATCGACGTCGATCAGTTCCTCACCCATCCGCCCCGCACAGTGTGGCGGGCACTCACCGAACCCGAGATCCTCGCGATGTGGTGGGCGCTCGGCGACGTCGCGCCCGTCGTCGGGCACGCCTTCACCCTCGATATGGGCGGCTTCGGCCAGCAGCCGTGCACCGTCACCCGAGTCGAACCTGAGACCCTCTTCGCTCATACGTTCGCCGAGGGCAGTCTTGACTCGACGCTCACCTGGACACTCCACCCCGAAGGCACGGGCACCCGTCTGCACCTCGCTCATTCAGGCCTCGACGTCGATACCCTGCGTGTCAGGGTGAGTTGAGTCCAGTGGTTCACAGCAAGTCCGCCTGACGCAGGGCGAGATTCAGGATCGATCACCATG
>NZ_BAABNP010000027.1:0-14923 GCF_038429965.1 Brevibacterium ammoniilyticum | reverse complement strand
GCAACCTCACCCACTACATCGCCCGATCTCTACTCGAGGCCGGCGGATTCAGACCCCGACTACACCCTCAACTGCGATGAGCCCGATAACCGTGCTCCCCGCGCTCGCGGGGATGATCCGTCTCGGGGTCTCCATGTGGGGGTGTGCCTGTGGTGCTCCCCGCGCTCGCGGGGATGATCCGGCCAAGGACTGGCAGGCCGGGGAAGTCCCGGAGTGCTCCCCGCGCTCGCGGGGATGATCCGAAGGTCCGCGGCACCACTCAGGAGGCCGTGGAGTGCTCCCCGCGCTCGCGGGGATGATCCCGCGCCTTCGGGCATGGCCGTGACTTCGACGGCGTGCTCCCCGCGCTCGCGGGGATGATCCGGCCATCCACACGTCGAGCGGCGTGTACTGCGAGTGCTCCCCGCGCTCGCGGGGATGATCCCTCATTTCGATGTTCTTCGACTGCAGGCCGTCGGTGCTCCCCGCGCTCGCGGGGATGATCCCAGCACTGAAATACCCGTCGTCGCACTGCGTACGTGCTCCCCGCGCTCGCGGGGATGATCCCATCGCACACCACGGTCCGATGAGCTTGTACCAGGTGCTCCCCGCGCTCGCGGGGATGATCCGGCTCAAGGCGAGCACTGTTTCACGGAACGTTCGTGCTCCCCGCGCTCGCGGGGATGATCCGTCGTCGGGGAAGTCAGCCTCGTCGGCTTCCTCGTGCTCCCCGCGCTCGCGGGGATGATCCCCCTGCCCTCGGGATCGAAGTTCGGGCGGCAGGGTGCTCCCCGCGCTCGCGGGGATGATCCGGAATCTTGTTGAACCTGCTCCGCCTAGTCATCAGTGCTCCCCGCGCTCGCGGGGATGATCCGCATCACAGCTCGGCGTCAGAGCCCATCACGCGGTGCTCCCCGCACTCGCGGGGATGATCCGGCACGGAAGACGTTCACCCACGATCAGCTGCGGTGCTCCCCGCACTCGCGGGGATGATCCGGTCACCAGCAACACGGTCGCCTCGGTAAGTGCGTGCTCCCCGCACTCGCGGGGATGATCCGGTCGACCCTCCCAATCGTCATGTCTCCGAGGTGTGCTCCCCGCGCTCGCGCGGATGATCCGGACTCATCATGGGATTCACCCTCGACATCTGGGTGCTCCCCGCGCTCGCGGGGATGATCCCTCGGCCCAGGTGACGGACTGCTCCTCCTCCCCGTGCTCCCCGCGCTCGCGGGGATGATCCGGCCATGACCGCTGAGCAACTCGCCCAGTCCATGTGCTCCCCGCGCTCGCGGGGATGATCCGGCGAAGGGAATCGAGTTCAGTGAGATCCAGTCGTGCTCCCCGCGCTCGCTTGGATGATCCTGGTCATGAACATGCAGTGTTCCTTTCGGTTGCGTGCTCCCCGCGCTCGTGGGGATGATCCCCACGTCACTTACGCCGCCTCCCGTGGGTGGTCGTGCTCCCCGCGCTCGCGGGGATGATCCGCCGCGCATGCACGCGAGGCTGATGCGCTGCGTGTGCTCCCCGCGGTCGCGGGGATGATCGCAGTGCGATTCGTTGCTTAAATGATCAACCGTTGTGCTCCCTGCACTTGCGGGGATGAGCCGAACGCCAATAGAGTCCACGTTTTTGATATCTGATCGGCCCATGGTCGAAAACCTGATCAACTCGACGGCCCGGCGCCCGCAAGAGAATTGAAGACCTAGCCCCGTTGCCAACGCCGAAGATGCACGCTCGCTCTTCCGGTGCCCGGTCTCGCACAGATGAGTGCCCCGACGACGTCTCTCAACCTGCCAGCGCCCAGTGTCAAGTCCGTGCCTCACGCTAATCTCTGTGGACAACCCGCCGAAGTGATGCAGAGCACATTTTGCCCTTGACAACTACGTCCGAAGCAGACAGGATGATCCACATCGGCTCAGCCAACTTTTAACTGTTGTACTGCAAGATCCCCACTTAGGTCCCCGGCCCAAAGGAGCACCCCGTGCCCTACCCCTCTCAGCTCCCCCTCGCTGACCTTCTATGGGCGAAGACTCTGAATGACTACGAAACCAAGGAGCTCATCGGGTGGCTCCCTCTGCCCGTGCATCTTCGCGACACGGCCGAGATCGCGTGCTTGCTCCTCCGCCATCGGAAGTCGCGGCAACAACTCGCCGTTCTCGAAGCCTCGATCCCCAAAGCAATCGATCTGGAAGCGCTGGTCTGGCTCCTCGCAGCATTGCACGACATTGGTAAGGCTGGGCCGAACTTCCAGGCCCAATCACAAGACCGTGCACAGAGCCTCTACGATCAGACTTCGCGTCTGGCGGCTGACGGTTCTTCAACCTTGAACATCAGCGACTGCCAAGAAGTCGCAAGTCAGTCGGAGTTTCCCCACTCGTTGGCGTCAGAGATCATTGTTGCGAGGACACTCGGCGAAGAGTTCGGACTTTTCGACCTGACAACACCAACCTCGTCAGGCGGGGCGTTTCAGCGGATTAAACCGAAGACTCAGCGTCGGCTCTTCCCGATCGTTCACCAGTTCGCGAGTATCCTCGGCGCCCACCACGGTATGACAGCTACCGGTGCGCTTGCCGCACGCCACATCGTCTCGACGAAGCAAACTGCTCTGCTCGGTGTCGAGTCAACACCTTGGCCGCGGACTCAGCGTGACCTCGTACTGGCGCTGATAGACGAAAGCGGGCTCGACTTCGGAGCGGACCATTGGCGCGATAGTTCATTTCTCGTGGACCGAGGCGCCCTCAGTCTTCTCTCTAGCATCGTCGTCGAGGCAGATTGGATCGCATCTGACCACACGAATTTCCCACTCATCGACCCTGACCAGAACATCGGTGTGTGCGAGCCCTCAACGACCAGAGCCTCCAACGCGTGGAATGCCATCCGCCTTCCCTCTCTCTGGGTATCAGTACCGCCGAGTTCAGCGGACAAGGCCCTGCACTCCATGTTCGACCTTCCTCCTTCCGCGAGGGCATCGTCAGGGCAACAAGCGGCACACGCAGCGACGATAGAGTTACGTTCGCCCGCGCTGATCATCCTCGAGGACGAAACTGGGGCCGGTAAGACGGAAGCGGGATTGATGGCGGCAGCAAATCTGGCGCGGGCCACCGGAGCGTCGGGCGTGTTCTTCGGATTACCCACCCAAGCCACCACCAACGGCATGTTCTCTCGATTCGCTCCCTGGGTCGCCAATCTCGTCAGCGCCGGCGCTGCGCCGGGAGTGTCGCTAAGCCTGGCTCACGGCAAAGCCTCACTCAATCGAGATTGGCAGAGAATCGCTCGGCTCACCGTCAGTGACACGGATACGAGCGACGATCGTCCCGGCAACGGCGCGGAATACTCAAATGACGTGGTCGGACTAAATCTCGGCGGCAGCCTGCCTGATGACTGTCAAGTGGAGGACGAATGGGACGACCATGCTAGCAACGGCAGGTCATCCAAACGACTCAAGCCCGGCACCCATGCCTGGCTGAGCGGACGCAAGAAGAGACTGCTCTCCGACTTCGTCATCGGCACAGTCGATCAGCTGCTCATGGGGGCGATGAGATCACGACACCTCATGCTTCGTCATAGTGGGCTGGCCGACAAGGTTGTGATCATCGATGAAGTCCACGCAGCGGATTCAACAATGAGGCTGTTCTTGAGCAAGGTTCTCGTGTGGCTTGGTCGGTGGGGTGTTCCGGTCATCGTCCTCACTGCCACTCTGCCGCCGGGCCAGAAGCAGGAGCTCGTCCATGCCTACAGGCGAGGGCTCTCATTGCGTTCCAAACGGAATTCCGCGCTTGATGCCGACTCGTCGCATCTCACCGCTCCCTCGGAGGAAGACTCGCTTGGCAAATCACACGAGCCTGATAAGAACGGTGCCGTTTACCCCGCGCTCACAGTGGTGTCTGATTCGACAGAAACCACTGTGCCAGTTGCACGAGGCCGATCGAGACCTGTCGAAGTGCACGAGATCTCCGATGACAATGAAACGCTGATCGCGAAACTGCGAACTCTGAGCAACGACGGAGGGTGCTTCGCTGTCATCCGCAACTCCGTCACCCGAGTTCAGAACACAGCTGAAATTCTTCGCCAGGAGTTCGGAGATGACGTTGTGACAGTTGCCCACTCTCGGTTTGCCGCCTCAGATCGGGCTGCGAAGGATCGAGAGCTCCTTGCACGATATGGGAGAAACAGCACTTCACGGCCGGCCTTTTCCATCGTCGTGGCCAGCCAGGTCCTCGAGCAGAGTCTTGACATCGACTTCGATGCCATGTTCACCGATATCTGCCCCATTGATCTCCTCATCCAGCGCCTCGGTCGTGTTCATCGTCACCAAGAACGCAAACGACCAAGAACCCTCGCAGACCCGCTGTGCTTCATCACCGGAATCAACCGTGAGGAAACTGACGAAGCGGTTCCCTCTGCAGTACCGTGCTTCGTCCGAGATTCGGTATCCATCTACGGCGAACACCTGCTCCTGAGATCACTAGCCGCATTGAGGTCGCAATGTCCTGACGGCATCGTAGCTTCTCCGGATGATGTTGCAGCCCTTGTTCACTCCGTCTACAGCGCAGAACCATTGGGTCCCGAAACCTGGGGTCCGACGATGCTGAACGCTCAAGTGCAAGCCGAACGCAAGCACGCCGAATTGCGTGATCTTGCCCAGAGATGGACAACCGAGCCCGATTTCGACATTCACGGACTCGACGACTGGCTGAATGACAACGACGGCGACCCTGAGGACGTCGACCCTCACAACCGCGAGCGAGGCAGCGTTCGTGATGGTTCCGAGTCCATAGAAGTCCTTCTCGTTCTCACCGACGGAACCGGTTGGCGGACTCTTGACTGGTTGCCGCGGTCGGGCGGGGTTCCGATCCCCACAGATACGGAAGTCCCTCGATACATCGCCGAGGCGGTCGCCAACTCATCCATCAGACTTCCCTTCGCCATGTCACGAGGAACAGCCGGTGATGCGGTCATTGCTGAACTCGAAAAGCTTGGTGTGGCCAGTTGGCAGCAGTCGCCATTGCTCCGAGGCCAACTCGTCCTCCCTCTCGCCCCGCAGTCCGAACCTATAGGCACTCAGGAAATCGAAGTCGAGGCCAAGGACCCATCGGTAACGACTTACCAGGGTCAAGTTGGCGGATGGTACGTCACCTATGACAAAGAGCAGGGTCTCTCCGCATCTCCAGTCACCAGAAATGCCGAACAGTTCGCTCCTTGATGAAACCAATACTGACCCCGACTGCCCAATCGTTCCGAAGCACTCTTCAGATCCGAACCACGACACAGAGAGGATACCCAGCATGAGCACCCAACAGACAACAGGACAGATAACCGAGGAGGTGAATACTCCGACTGAACCGTTCTTCAACCTCGTCGACGAACCCTGGATCCCCGTTCTCAACGTCGATGGCACCGAAACGATTCTTTCATTGAGCGGGCTCTTCGATGAGGCCGAGTCGATCCGGCAGATCCAAGGAGAACTCCCGACCATGCGTCCGGCGATCCTCCGTGTAGTCATTGCCGTCATGTGTCGAGCGCTCGGGCTGCCGGATAGCCCGAACGACTGGCTCGCGAAATGCACGGACTGGGAACTCGTGAGAGATGCGGTGTCACGGTATCTGACGGAGCATCACGATCGATTCTGGTTGTGCCACCCCGATCAGCCCTTCTTTCAAGTGGCAGACCTCGGGCCAAGTACTGGCGAAATCAAGGGACTTGACGCGGTAGTCGCCGACTTCCCTGCCAACGTTCAGATGTTCACTCAACGGGGACCGAACAGCCTGCACCGCATGTCCGCGGCTGAAGCCGCCCGCTGGGTGATTCACGCTCAGGCGTACGATCCGTCGGGAATCAAGACTCCCGATCGTCGGGACCCTCGAGCCAAGGGCGGCAGAGTCTATCCGCTGGGAACGGGATGGGCAGGTAAGGGCGAGATTCTCGTCGCCGGTGGAATCAACCTCGGCGAAACACTTCGTCTCAACTTCATCGGAGCGGATGGACAGTTCGTCATCAGCGGGAGCGATGATCTTCCGCCGTGGGAGCGCTCGCATCCGGGCCCACTTGAAGAGTTCGATCAGCCAGCGCAGCCGCGCGGATTCATTCAGGTCTATACCTGGCAGTCCAGGCGAATCCGTCTTGTCTTCGACGACAGCGACGTCGTGGGCATCGTGCTGACCTACGGTGATCCTCTCCGTGAGCAGAACCGCGATTCGCTCGATCCGATGATGACCTGGCGATACAGCAAACCACAGTCGTCGAAATTCGGCACTACTGTGTTCATGCCGGGAATGGTTGACCCGACCAAGGCAGTGTGGCGCAGCTTTGCAGCATGGCTTCCGACTCGGGCTCAGAACAGAACCGATGATCAGCCCCGCTTTCGGGAACCGGGTGTTCTCCGGTGGATCGGCGAGCTGCACAAACACGCTGTCCTACCGCCAGAGCTGATGCCGAACATCGAACTCTATGGAGTGGAGTACGGGAACATGTCGGCAACCTACGCCGATCTGGTCAGCGATTCCCTCACCGTGCCACCGTTTCTGCTCGAAGAAGGTGCGATCGATGCCGCTCAGACAGTCATCCATGCCATCGACGACGCCGACACGGTTGCTTGGTACGTCGGCACCCTTGCCGCGAATCTCGCCAAGGCGCGCGGAATCGATTCCGCCGAGACTATGCGGGGAGAAGCGCGCGAGGAGGCCTACCTTCGATTCGGCCAGCTCTTCCACGCGTGGCTCGATGAAATGCACGCTGTCAGTGAATGGCATCGTGCCCGAAGAACCTGGCAACAGTCACTCCGTCAGGATGCTGTCGAGTTCGCGAATCAACTTGCTCTGGAAGCCGGAGTCGAGTCGTTCTTCGGGCGGGTGATCGACGTCGAGACCAACAAGTGGCTCACCACTGATATCGCTTTGAGCTACTTCCATCGCGGGCTCCGCAAGACCCTCCCACTTGCCTATGAGGAGAAGACAGATGTCAGGAAATGAATCAGCAACGACGATGCGGTCCGATCTACCCAGCTCATTCGTCATTCCGAAGGTTGTAAACCTCCAAAAGCAGTTCCTCGAGGGCAGTCCAGATGCTCGGGCCGTGCTTGCGCAGCTGCGTGCCGCGACCACGGGGGATCCTGGTGCAGCGTGGGGTATCAGCGAATATCTGTTGCCGGAACGCGAGCTTAAGCCAAGTATGTTGAGGTCGGGGTCCCAGTACGCAGACTCAGCCGATTTCGCAGAGACGGCAATTCACATCGCAATGACGTCCTACGCGTCGATGCAGCAGGCCAGATCCGAACCCATGCATGTCGACAAGCGGTCACTTGGAACAGCCGCCCGGCTCCTCGGCGGAAGCGCCGATGAACCGATGGACCAGGGGAAGGTGTGGCAACGTCTTTCAAAGCTTGCTCAAGCGCAGTCAGTCTCCGGATTGCGCTGGCAGCTGCGTGGCATGGTCAGCCTTCTCAAACGGCGCGGAATCGGCATGGACTTCGGCCAGCTCGCCAACGATCTGTATTTCTGGCAGATTCCCGGGCGACGAGTCGGAGTGCAGCGCACCTGGAGCCGTGCGTTCTTCAATACGGCGGCTGGTTCAACTTCGGGTGCTGGCAGACAGGACGGGACCGCGAAAGTGCCCGGCGAACAACAGAGCGACCAAGCGGACGCCGACGATTCCGAAACCTTAAGCCGGTAATCCGACTCAATCAACTTCGTGCCAACCATCCGAACTGCGATCTCACCAACGCACCATCGAACTCAAGGAGCAATCATGACCACCTACTTCGACGTCCACGTCATCCAGTCCGTTCCCCCGAGCAACGTCAATCGGGATGAGACCGGCGCACCAAAGACCGCTATGTACGGCGGAGTGCGGAGAGCGCGCGTGTCCTCACAGGCCTGGAAGCGGGCGACTCGGAAGGCATTCGACACCTTGCTCGACAAAGACAACCTCGGATTCCGTACGCAACGAGTGATCGAACAGCTCGCAGAGGCGATCGGCAATATCGATGACACGCTGAAAGCCGACGCCGATGCCATTGCCGAGCGTGTGCTCAGTGCTGTGGGAATCAAACTCGAGAAGCCGAAGAAGAAGTCAAAGGATTCCGAAGACGAGAATGACACTCGCACGGAATCTGCCTATCTCGTCTTCTTCAGCGCACAGCAGATCGCCAAGGCCGCGGAACAGGCAGTCAGTGACCACCGGGATGGGAAGACGAAATTCGAGAAGAAGACGTACGCGCCGATCCTCAAAGCCGACAACTCGATCGACATCGCCCTGTTCGGACGGATGATCGCCGACCTCACCGACCTCGGCGTCGATGCATCGGCGCAGGTAGCGCATGCATTGTCCGTACACGCCGTTGAGAGCGAGGCAGACTTCTACACTGCAGTCGATGACTACAAGGTCAACGATCCAGACCGCGATGCGGGCGCGGGTATGCTCGGGACGGTCGAGTTCAATTCCTCTACGCTCTATCGATACGCGACCGTCAACGTCGACCAGCTTGAGAAGAACCTTGGCTCCGGAGATGTCACGCGCGAAGCACTCTCCGCCTTTGCCCGCGCATTCGTCCTATCGATGCCGACAGGAAAGATGAACACGTTCGGCAACACGACCGTGCCGGCGGCGGTCATCTACTCGGTGCGAACCGATCGACCCATCAACTTCGTCGAAGCCTTCGAAGATCCGATCGATCACAGTGATGGCTTTGTGCGCACAGCGATCGACGAACTGGTCGGCTACGCCACCAGCGTCGACGCCACGTATTCACCGGCGCTCGGTTATTGGACGGCTGGAGTCGGGCCTCGTTCCGAACGACTGGACGCGCTCACACCCCGCACCTCGATTGAGGCTGCCGCAGAGGCAGCTGTTGATTCCGCCATCAAGAACGCTGCGACCGGGGAAGACAAATGAGCACCCTTCTCCTACGTTTAGCGGGTCCCATGCAGTCATGGGGGATGCGCGGCAGATTCACGCGCCGCACAACCGAATTGCAACCGACGAAAAGCGGCGTCGTGGGTCTGTTGGCGGCAGCGATGGGGCGCCGCCGAACTGACCCGATCGAGGATCTCGCACAGTTGCGGATGGGTGTTCGCATCGAACAGCCAGGACGTCTCATGCGTGATTTCCAAACCGCGACCCGACCCGGTGTGACGGCACCACTGTCGTATCGGTACTACCTCAGCGATGCGATATTCCTGGCGGCTGTGGAAGGACCTGAGCCGTTGGTTGAGGGGATCGACAGTGCGCTCACGACTCCGAAGTTTCCGCTCTATCTCGGTCGGCGCGCGTTTCCTCCTGCAGGACGGCTCAGCCTCGGCGTGCGACCAGAGGCCATGGATGAGGCTCTGGATACGTTTCCTTGGCAGGCAAGTCCATTGGTGAAGAAGTCGAACCACAGCCCACAAGTCAGTCTCAGGGTCGTTCGAGATATCAGTGCAGACGAGGATCCTACGGATGTACATGAGGACGTTCCGCTGAGTTTCGACCCCAATCGGAGGTTGTTCGGCTCGCGCCCAGTGGTCGAATACTTTGTCAGGTTGCCGAACCCCGTGGCGGAGAAGCCGGAAAGCGCAGATAGGGCGCATGGAGTTTCAATTGGCAGTACTTCACCGGTTGACCACCGTGCTTCATCTCGCGGAGGCGGTTCGGCACGCACCCACGACCCGGTGGGATTTTTGGGAGGTCCGAATGTTTCTCAGCAAATGTGAGATCAATGCTGCACGCCGAGGGGCAAGACATCTGCTGGGTTCACCGCAGATGATGCATGCGGCCGTAGAGGCATCGTTCCCATCGAATGTGCAGACTGCAGAGGAAGGACCTCCGCCAAGGCGTCTGTGGCGGATCGATAGAGGAACTCCGAACCCTGTTCTTTATGTCGTCAGCGACAGCGCTCCCGATTTCACCCATATCGAAGAGCAGGCCGGATGGCCTACTCAACCCAGTTGGGGAGTCGCGGACTATGCGCCTTTGTTGGATGGCCTGACAGAGGGACAGCAGTGGGAGTTCCGGTTGACAGCCAACCCCGTCCACAGCGTAAGACAAGGCGAAGGACTGCGGGGCAAAAGGTTCGCCCATGTCACGGTGGCCCAACAGGAACGTTGGCTTTCGGAACGAGCGGAGAAGCTCGGTGTCGCTTTCGACGTCGGTGTCAGCGAGGACACCAATCCGGAAGGACCAGTTGAGTCAGAACCGGTGAGCTTCCGTGTGGAAGAACGGCAGTTGATGAAGTTCCGTAAGAAGGATCGAAGTGTGACGATTCGGAAGGTGCGATTCGATGGTGCACTTCGCGTGACAGATCCCGGGTTGCTCAGAAGTGCGCTGGTCGGCGGAATCGGTCCGGCCAAAGCCTATGGGTGCGGTCTGCTCACTCTGGTGCCGCCAGCCCCACAGATCGCCCGTGAAGCCGACTTCGATTGAGGAGGGACTGCCATGCAGGGTTCGGTTCCATTGGAGCGTTATGAGCTGACTCGTATCCGAGATCGTCTCTCGTTTCTCTACGTCGAGAAGGCAACGATCGCCAGAGATCGAAACGCCTTGACCATTCGAACGGAAGAGGGAACTACGTATGCTCCTGGAGCCGGCCTCGCATGCATCATGGTCGGGCCTGGCACTCGGATCACGCATCAGGGTATGAGCTTGCTCGGCGAATGCGGGGTTTCCGCAATTTGGGTCGGTGAACAAGGCATTCGCTATTACGCGCACGGACGGTCTCTAGCTTCGAGCACACGATACTTGGTGAGGCAGGCGGAGTTGGTGTCCAATGTTCGATCTCGAGTTGCTGTCGCGCGGGCGATGTATGCTCAGCGCTTTCCTGACGAAGATGTGTCAACTCTTTCAATGCAGCAGCTGCGAGGTCGCGAAGGTGCGAGAGTACGGCGGATCTATCGGGACGAGGCTGCGCGCACCGGCGTTCCATGGAACAGGAGAGAGTTCGACTTCGACGACTTCGATGCCTCGGATGACATCAATAGAGCCCTGAGTGCTTCGCACGTTTGCCTCTATGGAATCACCCATGCTGTCGTGGCAGCGCTTGGCGCTTCTCCCGGATTGGGATTCGTCCATCACGGACACGAACGTGCTTTTGTCTATGACATCGCAGATCTGTACAAAGCTGAACTGACGATTCCGATTGCCTTCGATGTCGCTGCCGAAGCACCTCCAGACATCGGATCCTCGGTTCGTTTTCGGGTGCGGGACACCGTCCACCGGTTCCGAGCTATCGACAAGATCGTCGATGACGTGACGAGACTGCTGTTCGAACCCGCAGAGGCTGAAGACGCTTTGAATTCGTTGGGCTTCGACGACAATGTCGTTCAGCTCTGGGATCCGAACGGACTCCACGCCGGCGGAACCAACTTTGAAAAGGAACCCTGATGGTCGTCGTCGTGGTTGCGGCGTGTCCACCAGGCCTGCGAGGGGAGCTCACACGTTGGCTGTTGGAAATATCACCGGGGACTTTCGTCGGCAAGCTGTCAAAGCGCGTTCGAGAGCGAGTTTGGCAACGGGTCGTCGATGGAGTCGGAACCGGACGTGCGACCATCGTCTGGTCTGCCAATAATGAGCAGGGGCTCGAGTTCCTTACTCACGGGGACACGTGGAAGGTCAGTGACTTCGATGGGCTCCGGCTGATTACTCGGCCGGATCCTCAGCAAGCCGAACTCCGCAGAAAGGGCGTGAAGCTTGCGGATTCGGATAAGGGCGGTCTTCAACAAGGGTGGAGCATGGCTTCACGAAACCGACGACGTGGATAGCATTCGCCAACGCAAGCAGACATGCCATTGGTACTGACTAGCGAGCATTTTCCCCGCACACGTGGGTATGATCCATTCACCACGCCTGCGCCTAGGTCGGGATTGTTGTGGTCCCTACGCTTGCGGGGAGAAGATATTCGTGCTCCCTCGACAAAATCAGCGATTGTCGTTCTCCCCTGCAAACTCGAAATTACGCGCTTGTGTCAACGGCCAGGGCACTGCCACGAACGGAGACTGGGTTCGCACTCGTTTCCCCCTGTACACCCGCCGCTCGCTCCCCCACACTGAACCTATGGCCAAGACGACGAAAATCCTCAGTGTCTCCGTCCCCGTCAGCGACCTCGACGAGGCAACCCGCTTCTACACCGAGGTCCTCGGATGCTCGGTCAGCTACGACGGCGAGCCAATGCCCGGCAGCCGCATCGTCGAGGTGGCTCCACCCGGGTCTGATGTCGCGATCGTCCTCATCCCGGAGGGCAGCGAGATCCCCGTCGCCATCCGGCTCGAGACCTCGGACGCCGAGGAGGCCCACGAACGGATCTCGGCCGCCGGCGTGACGATCCACAACGACGAGGTGCTGCGGTGGCCGGGCGTGCCGCCGATGTTCTCGTTCACCGACCCCGACGGCAACGGACTCGTCTACCTCCAGGACGACTGACCGACCCAACACACTGCACCCACCACACCGCAGAACTCGAAGCGACCGCACCTGCACGTCACACGCGGCCCCTGCACACTCCACCCCATGAGACTCGGGTCACCCCATGAGCGTTAGACTGCTCTGGTGCCTGAAACACATTCATCGCAGTCGCCAGTGACCGCCGACTCCGCCCACGCCAGCCCTCAGTCAACTCCCGACGGCTCCGGCCTCAAAGCGGGAATGAAGCCTCGCCACCTCGTCATGATGAGCCTCGGCTCCGCGATCGGCGCCGGACTCTTCGTCGGCTCGGGCGCAGGAATCCAAGCGGCCGGGCCTGCTGTGCTCGTCTCCTACGTCGTCGCCGGCCTCATCGTCATCTTCGTCATGCGCGCGCTCGGCGAACTCGTCGCCGCCGACCCCAACCCGGGCGCGTTCTCCCACTACGCCGGCAAGGCGATGGGACCTGCCGCAGCTTTCGCCGTCGGTGCCCTGTGGTGGGTCCAGCTGTGCCTCGTCGTCGCCGCCGAGGCCACCGCGGCCGCACAGATTGCCGCCGCCTACATTCCGTCCATCCCGCAGTGGGTGCTCGCGCTCATCATCATGATCGTCTTCACCGCGATCAACCTCACAACCTCCGGCAGCTTCGGCGAGTTCGAGTTCTGGTTCTCCCTCATCAAGGTCGCCTTCGTCGCCCTCTTCGTCATCCTCGGCGTCGCCTACCTCCTCGGCTGGACACCGGCCGACCCGCCCGCAGAGATCTTCACCGACGGCTTCATGCCCACCGGCATCTCCGGCGTCGCCGCCGGCCTCCTCATCGTCGCCTTCGCCTTCGGCGGGATCGAGATCGTCGCCGTCGCCGCCGCCGAGACCTCCGACCCGAGCCGGTCCGTGTCCAAGGCCATCAAGACGATCGTGTGGCGCATCCTCTTCCTCTACATCGGCTCGGTCGCGATCATCGTCCTCGTCCTCGACTGGACCGACCCGCGCCTGGCCGAATCGCCGTTCGTCGCCGTCCTCGACACCGCGGGCCTGCCGGTCATCGCATCGCTCCTCGCCGCCGTCATCGTCATCGCGCTGTTGTCCTCGATGAACGCGAACATCTACGGCGCCTCCCGCATGGCCTTCTCGATGTCGCGCCGGTCGATGCTGCCGTCGGGACTCGGCCGGACGAACCGGCGCGGCGTCCCCGTCGCCGCGGTCCTCGCCACCTCGGTGTTCGGCTTCGTCGCCGTGGCCCTGAACTACTTCTGGGCCGCCGAGGTGCTCGGTGTCCTCCTCCAGATCGTCGGCTCGACACTCATCGTCACCTGGGTCGTCACCCTGGTCTCCCAGCTTATCCTCCGTCGCCGCGCCGAGGCTGCTGGTACAGAACTGCCGCTGAAGATGTGGCTGTTCCCGTGGCTGACCTACCTCACCCTGGCCGGGATCGCAGCGATCATCATCCTCGGCCTCACCGTCGAATCCGTGCGCTCCCAGATCATCGGCACCCTGATCTTCTCGGTCGCCCTCTACCTCATCGGCATCGCCGTGGCCCGCCGCAACAAGGCGAAGGGCATCGTCGCCGAGGTGTGATCGCCGAGGTGGATTCCGCCGACGTCGCCCCGGTCGGTCAATGCGCCGATGAAATAGGGCGCAGCACCTGTGCTGGTAGCTGCACAACAGTTTTTGGACGACCCAAAGTCTTTCTGCCGACCAGCTGGCGGTTTACCTGTGCCCTGTAAAACTCATCGCGGATCTGACACGAGTGTAAGATTCTTGCTGATCAGCAAGTGTGCTCCCCGCGCACGCGGGGATGATCCCATCCAAGTGGAACCGGGCCCGAGTAGGACTGTGTGCTCCCCGCGCACGCGGGGATGATCCGCGGGTCTGGATGGTCATGTTCGACCTGCACAGGTGCTCCCCGCGCACGCGGGGATGATCCGTCACGCAGCCTGCTTCTCAGCGGTGGCCTTACGTGCTCCCCGCGCACGCGGGGATGATCCGCTCCTGGCACACGAGGCCACGATCATGTCCGAGTGCTCCCCGCGCACGCGGGGATGATCCGGAGCAGTTCTTCTGGAAAGCCGTCACCTGGCCGTGCTCCCCGCGCACGCGGGGATGATCCGATGGATTCGCTTACACCCTGAACCGGGTCACCGTGCTCCCCGCGCACGCGGGGATGATCCGGTCTTCGAAGCCGCGCAGCTGTTCGCTCGCGGGTGCTCCCCGCGCACGCGGGGATGATCCGGTGCTATGCGAACGCGAGGCCAGGACGACCATGTGCTCCCCGCGCACGCGGGGATGATCCGGAGCAGTTCTTCTGGAAAGCCGTCACCTGGCCGTGCTCCCCGCGCACGCGGGGATGATCCGCCGAGTGTTCTGATTGCTTCGATGAGTTGCTGGTGCTCCCCGCGCACGCGGGGATGATCCGGTCGTCGCCAAGGACAACCCTGAACTTGGTGCGTGCTCCCCGCGCACGCGGGGATGATCCGAACGCCACGTCCCACCACCAGTTGGGGTGTGACACTTCTCGTAGACAGTCGTTACCAGGAAGGCACGACAGGGAATCATGTCTACGAATCGCAGGACGTTCACG
>NZ_BAABNP010000026.1:0-15278 GCF_038429965.1 Brevibacterium ammoniilyticum | reverse complement strand
CGTGAACGTCCTGCGATTCGTAGACATGATTCCCTGTCGTGCCTTCCTGGTAACGACTGTCTACGAGAAGTGTCACACCCCACCTGTGCATCGCTGCGATCACCGCGGCCGGCGGGTCGACCGCACTGGCGCAGTCCCTGGCCGAGGCGACCGTGGCCGCAGAGCACCGCGGCAAGACCGCCGTCGGCACGGCGCACCTCTTCGACTACCTCGATGGGCTCGAAGCCGGCCGCATCAACGGGCAGGCACAGCCGCGAGTGACGAATCGTCTGCCCGCAGCACACCATGTCGACGCCGACCGCGGCACTTCGCAGCTCGCGTTCGACGCAGTTGTCGATGACTTCGCCGCGTCTGCCGCGAAACTCGGCATCTCGGTCCTCAACATCTCCAATGCCTTCACTGCCGGCGAACTCGGCTATTACACGACACGGCTTGCCGAGCGAGGCCTGGTGGCGCTGGCAGGGGCCAACTCACCGGCGCTGATGTCGTTGTTCAGCTCACCGGGCTCGGCGACCGGAACGAACCCCTTCTCTTTCGCCGTTCCCCATGCCGACGGCCCGCGCATGTTCGACCAGGCGACCAGTGCGACCGCCTGGGTCAACGTCCGCGACGCCGCCGATCGGTCAGAGGCGATCCCCGAAGGGTGGGCACAGGACCCGAACGGGGCGGCCACGGTCGATGCCGAGGCCGCCCTCGCCGGTTCCCTGCTGCCATTCGGCGGGGTCAAGGGCAGCAATGTCGCACTCATGATCGAACTCCTCGCCGTCCATGGCGGGGGCCGCTTCTCCGTCGACGCACCCGCCTTCGACTCGGGACAGGAGAACCCGGGCACGGGACTGTTCGTCATCGCGATCGCGGAAGACGCCTTCGACCCCGACTACTCGAAGCGGGTCGCCGAGCACCTCGATCGTCTGCACTCGCAGTTCGGCGTCGATTTCGGTCGCAAACGCAGCCTCGACGTCGTCGAACTGCCCCGCGAGCTCCATTCAGCTCTCCTCAGCCGCGGCTGAGGCGGCACACCTTCCCAGAACTCGGCTGAGCGGATTCCGAACTAGACGGCGGCTTGATCTCCCAGTCCCGCACGAATACGACGGACGGCGTCGTCGAAGGACTCCTCGGTCACCTCGGCGGCTGCTGCGGGGTCTCCCGCGTCGACGGCGTCCATGAGTCGGCGCTGATGTTTGAGCAGCGGCACCGTGTCCGCAGCGGCGATCTCGAGCCTCGCTCCGACGAGCTTGTAGGCCCGGCATCGCAGCCACAGAGCCCGGATCGTCTCGGCGAGGACGGGATTGCCCGAGGCAGAATAGATCGTCGCAAGCAGCTCTTCGTCGTGGTCGAGGTACTTCGAGGCATCGCCGGAGTCGAGAGCCGCCTCCATCGCCGCGAATTCCTCATCCAATCGTGCCCGGCCCACCTCATCGAGCTTCTGAGCACCCTGGACCGTCGCCTCGACCTCGAGGATGCGACGCACGGAGTAGATCTGCAGCAGCTCCTCGGCGGTGAAGGTCTTGACCACCGCTCCACGGTGCGGGCTGGTCTCGACGAGCCCGACCGCCTCGAGCCGGGCCAGCGACTCCCGCACGGGCATGACGCTCGTGCCCAGGGACGCCGCGAGCTGGCGGATCCGCAGACGGTCCCCGCTGCGGTATTCGCCTGACAGAATGCTCGCCTGCAGCGCCTCGAACACCTGGTCGCCGACGCGCGGGCCGATCTCGGTCTGGGTCTCGCTCATAGTCGACAGTCTATCCACGCCGAGGCGGCTTGCAGTGAGTTCATCGGCTCCTTCTACCACAGCTGCAGTTTGATCGCTCAGCGCAGGACGATCGTCCTCTTGCCCGAGAGGAACACACGGCCGTCGCAGTGCCACTTCACGGCATTGGACAGCGCCTTGCACTCGGCATCGCGGCCGGCAGCCACGAGGTCCTCGGGGGCGAAGGCATGGTCGACCTCGACGAGCTGCTGGGCGATGATCGGCCCCTCATCGAGCTCGCTGTTGACGAAGTGCGCGGTCGCTCCGACGGTCTTGACTCCGCGCTCCCACGCCTGGTGGTAGGGCTTGGCGCCCTTGAACGAAGGCAGGAACGAGTGGTGGATGTTGATCGCGCGTCCGGTGAGCTCGCGGGCGAGATCATCGGAGAGGATCTGCATATAGCGGGCGAGCACCACGAGGTCGACTTCGAAGCGGTCGACGAGTTCGAGCAGCTTCGCCTCGGCCTCGGGCTTCGTCTCCTTCGTCACTGGGATCCGGAAGAACGGGATGTGATGCCATTCGACGAGTTCACGGTGGTCGGGGTGGTTCGACACGACGGCGGCGATCTCGATCGGCAGCTCGCCGACGCGGGCGCGGAAGAGCAGATCGTTGAGGCAGTGCTCGAACTTCGAGACCATGATGAGCACCCGTCGCTTCTCGCCGTGCGGCCACAGCTGCCAGGTCGCCCCGAACTCCTCGCCGATCGCCGCGAAGTCGGTCCGCAGCGCCTCGATCCCGTTGCCCGGCTCCTCGGAGACGCGGAAGTCGATGCGCAGGAACAGCTGCTGCGTCGACTGGTCATCGAACTGTTTGAGTTCCTTGATGTCCCCGCCGTGGGTGAGCAGCGCACCGGTCACCGCATGGGTGATACCGGGGCGCTCGGCGCATTCGAGAGTGAAGATGAAGTCCTGCATGTCTCTTTTCCTTCTGCAGTCGGGGTTCGGCTGGATCGCGGCCGCTCAGCATTCGACGACGTTGACGGCGAGGCCACCGCGCGATGTCTCCTTGTACTTGGATTTCATATCGACTCCAGTCTGCCGCATGGTTTCGATCGCCTGGTCGAGGCTCACTCGATGCGAGCCGTCGCCGTGCATGGCGAGCCTCGCGGCGTTGATCGCCTTCACCGAGGCGATGGCATTGCGTTCGATGCAGGGGACCTGCACGAGTCCGCCGACCGGATCGCACGTGAGTCCGAGGTTGTGCTCGAGACCGATCTCGGCGGCGTTCTCCACCTGCTCCGGCGTCCCGCCGAGCACGGCGCACAGGCCCGCGGCAGCCATCGCACAGGCCGACCCGACCTCGCCCTGGCAGCCCACCTCGGCGCCGGAGATCGACGCATTGCGTTTGAAGAGGATCCCGATCGCCCCGGCCGTGAGCAGGAACGTCACGACGGCGTCATCGCCCGGGCTCGCTTCCGCGGCTTCGGAGTCGGCGCCCCCGCCGCCGGTGACGAACCGGTCCAGGTAATGGAGGACCGCGGGGATGATGCCTGCCGCGCCGTTCGTCGGGGCGGTGACGATCCGCCCGCCCGAGGCGTTCTCCTCGTTGACGGCCAACGCGTAGAGGTTGACCCATTCGAGAGCGTCGAGCGACCCCGAGGCCCGGTAGTCCGCGGCTTCGAGCTTCGCCTTCAGCTCGGGGGCCCGACGGCGCACCTTGAGTCCCCCGGGCAGGGTCGTTTCGCTGCGGGTGCAGCCGTTGTGCACGCATTCGCGCATCACCGACCAGATCTCGAGCAGCCGCGCCCGCAGGGTCTTATCGGACTGGCGGGCTCGTTCGTTGACCGCCATGAGCTCGGCGATGCTCAGCCCGTGTGTCCGACACTGCTCGAGCAGCTCGTCGGCCGTGGCGAAGTCGATGACGTCCCCGTCCCGGCGCTGTTCACCGGACCCGCCGGCTGCTGCGTCGATGGCTTCGGCAGCGTCCTTCTCCGCGGCGAGTTCGTCGTCGGTGACGACGAATCCCCCGCCCACGGAGTAGTAGTCGCGCTCGATGAGCTCACCGTCCGCCTCGGCGCTGATGCGCATCCCATTGGGATGGCCGGGCAGGGATTCCCGCAGGTGCAGGGTGAGATCTGACGCCATGTCGAAGGGCACGTCCTTTCGCCCGCCGAGGCGGAGCGACCCCTTCTCGCGGATCTCGGCGACCAGCGGGCCCACCGAATCCGGATCGAGCGTTTCGGGTTGCTTACCGCTCAGCCCTGCGAGCACGGCGGAGTCCGAGCCGTGCCCGATGCCCGTCGCACCGAGGGAACCGAAGAGTCCGACGCGGACCGCATCGACACGGTCGAGCTGGCCCGCCTCGGCGAGTTCGTCGACGAAGCGCACCGCCGCACGCATCGGGCCCACCGTGTGCGAGGACGAGGGCCCGATGCCGATCGAGAACAGATCGAGGACCCCGAGGCTCATCAGCCGGCTCCCTCTTCGGGCCCGGGAATCTGTCCGCCGGCGAGGAACTCCGCCATACCGTCGAGCAGCCAGCGGACCGCGAAGTCCGCGAAGCTCGCCCGCGGGTAGACGCGGTACGTGTCCTCACCGCTGTGATGGAGGATGACCGGGACGGGTCCCAGCGCGGTGACGATCGCCGTGCCGACTCCGAAGGCGCGGGGGTGGAGATCGGCGCGGCAGCTCTTCTCGAGCACTTCACGGGCCTTCTCACCGGTGAGTTCGAGGATCGTCCGGTTGGCAGAGAGATCGACGGCCTGTCCGGGCAGTCCCTCGAGTCCCGCCTCGGCGACGATCGTCTCACCGGGCTCCTGGCAGCGGGAGACGTCGACGGCGAGGAACTCGTCGGGGCTCAGCCACAGCACGTGCTGGGCCTCCGGGTCACCGGTGACTTCACCGACGCCGCGGGGCAGGCGCAGGCCGAACGTGTCCTCGAGCGACTTCCATGATGCGGAATCCGGCTGTGCCCGCAGGCCGATCTGCACGGTGAAGGGCAGTTCGCGCAAGCCCACGCTGCGGCCGCCCGCCGCGCTCGCCTCGGACATCAGCCCGGCCAGGTGCGCGGCCGGAGAGACCCGCAGATCATCGAGTCCGCTCGACCCGGTGCCCGCGGTGCCGGTTTCTGCCGTGGCAGTCGCGGCGGACGGGGACTGTGCCGTCGAAGGGGTGGAATAGGTGGTGTCAGCCATCGCGGCGGTTTCCTTCCGGATCGTAGAAGACGGGAGAGGTGATCTCGACATCGACGAGGGTGTCGCCGAAGGGGGACTTGACGATCTCACCTTCGCGGTTGCGGCCGTTCTCGACGAGCGCGAGTCCGAACGGCCGGTCGAGGCTCGGCGAGATATATGACGAGGTGACGTGGCCGATCATCGGCACCGGTCCGTTCTCCTGTGTGACGGGAGTGCCCGCAGCGATGAGCTGGGCGCCCTCGGCGAGGCGGGTCGTGCCGTCGACGGGCAGCACCCCGACGAGGTGCTTGCGGTCCTCGCGGGCCGTGTCGGCCCGCGAGTAGGAGCGTTTGCCGATGAAGTCCTTGACCTTCGACACGATCCATTCCATGCCCGCGTCCTGCGGGGTGACGGTGCCGTCGGTATCCTGTCCGACGATGATGAAGCCCTTCTCGGCACGCAGCACGTGCATGACCTCGGTGCCGTATGGGGTGATGTCGAACTCGGCGCCCGCCTCGGCGACGGCTTCCCAGACGGCCAGCCCATAGAACGTGTCGACGTTGATCTCGAAGGCGAGCTCGCCGGAGAACGAGATCCGGCAGATGCGGGCGGGAATGCCGTTCGCCAGGGTGGTCTCGCGGAAGCCCATGAACTCGAAGGCGTCGTTCGACACGTCGAGGTTCGGGGCGAGCTTGGCGATGACGTCGCGGGACCGGGGTCCGGCCACGGCGACGGTCGACCACTGTTCGGTCACCGAGGTGAAGACGACGTCGAGGTCGGGCCATTCGGTCTGATGCCATTCCTCGAGCCATTCGAGGACGGTCGCAGCCCCGCCGGTGGTCGTCGTCATGTAGTAGCGGTCCTCGGCCACGCGCAGGGTCACGCCGTCGTCGAAGACCATGCCGTCGGGCTTGCACATCAGCCCGTACCGACCCTTTCCGACCTTGAGCTTCTTGAAGCCGTTCGTGTAGATCTGGCCGAGGAACTCTCCGGCGTCCTTCCCGCGGATCTCGATCTTGCCGAGCGTCGAGGCGTCCTGGAATCCGACGGATTCGCGTACGGCCTTGCCCTCGCGCAGCACCGCCGCCTCCATGTCCTCGCCCGGCTTCGGGTAGTACCAGGGCCGTTTCCACTGCCCGACGTCTTCGAACTCGGCGCCGTGGGCGACGTGCCAGGAGTGGATCGAGGTGACCCTGGCTGGGTCGAAGAGTTCGCCCTTGCGTCGTCCGGCCAGTGCCGCGAAGGGCACCGGTGCGAAGGGGGCGCGGAAGGTCGTGTGCCCGACCTGGCCGAGGTCGTCGGCCTCCCCCAGCACCGAGGCGATCGCGCCGATGGCGTTGACCGCTGAGGTCTTGCCCTGATCGTTCGCCGTCGAGATCGAGGTGTAGCGCTTGATGTGCTCGACCGAGCGCATGCCTGCGCCCATCGCCCGCTTCACGTCGGCGACGGTCTGGTCACGCTGGAAGTCGATGAAGTGAGTGCTCAGGTTCTGGTGATCGTCCTGCGCCGAGGTGACCAGCCACAATGGGCGCGCCGGGGCATACGCCATCGCCGAGGCGGCAGGGACGGTGAGCGCGGCCGGGAAGCCGGTGCGGTTCGCCGCCTGGTTCCCCGCCTCGGCGCCCTGCCGCAGAGCCGCTTCGAGCGAGTAGTCCCCGGTCACGGATCCGACCGTGAACTGGTCACGCACGGGCGTCGTCGGCACGAAGGCCGCAATGTCGACGTTCCAGTGGATCGCGCCCTTGCGCTGACCGTGCAGATGGATGACCGGTGAGTGGCCGCCGGATACGGCGAGCAGATCGACGGCGATCTCCTCACCCTCAGCAGCCGCGACACCGTCATCGTCGAGCGCTGCGACGGTGATCGCACTGACCCGACCGGCCGGTCCCTCACCGGCGGTGCCGGTGACGGCGGAGTCGAGGATGAGCCGGGTGCCCGTGGCTGCGGTGACGGATTCGGCGATCGCCGAGGCTGAGGTGCGGGAGTCGATGACCGCGGGGACGGTGATGCCTGCCGCGTGGAGGTCGGTGACGAGGTCATAGGCGGAGTCGTTCGTCGTCGCCACCGCCACCTGGTCACCGGCGGCCACACCAAAGCGGCCGAGATAGGTGCGCACGGCCGAGGCGAGCATGATGCCGGGTCGGTCGTTGTCCGCGAAGACGATCGGACGGTCGTGGGCGCCGGTGGCGAGCACGACCTGACCGGCGCGGATATGCCAGACCTTCTGGCGCACTCCGCGGCCACCAGCAGCGGCGACGGCATCGGTGCGGTCTTCGAGGGCGACGAAGTAGTTCGAGTCGTAGCTGCCGAAGACGGTCGTGTTCTTCACGTACGTGAGCTCTTCGTGCTCGGCGAACCCGGCGACGGTGGACTCGACCCAGGCGAGGGCGTCGACGCCGTCGATCGTTTCGGCCGTGGCCGGTCCCGCCGCGAGCAGCGAGCCGCCGGGCAGGGACTGGTCGTCGAGCAGCAGGGTGCGCGCACCGGACTTGCCAGCTTCCCTGGCCGCGGCGAGTCCGGCGGGGCCTGCGCCGACGATGAGGACGTCGGTGTGCACGTGCTTGTGTTCGTAGGTCAGTTCGTCCTGGCCGGGGTCGAGGATGCCGAGTCCGGCGAGGTAGTCGGCCTCGAGTCCTTCGGCGATGGCGACACGGGTGGCGGGCAGCATCGATTCGGAGACGTCTCCGGAGTACCGGGAATGCACGCGGACGAGCGCATTGGACTCCTCGACGCCGGCGCCGAGGATGCCGCGGGCGCGTCCGAGGTAGGTCGAATTGCCGCAGTCGATGCGGCCGGAGGCGATCAGCGCGCTGGCGATCGTGTCACCGGCGAAGCCCGAGTAGGTCGCTCCGTCGACGGTGAAGTCGATCGGGCGGGTGGTGTCGATGCCGGTGGCAGAGGGCAGACGAGAAGCGGAGTGCAGACGGGTGGTGTTCGTCATCGAACCTCTCCTTGTGTGTCGGGACGGGGCGAGCCGATCGGGTAGATCGCGGTGAAGTCGTAGGTGGCCGTGTCTCGGACGGCGTTGAACCACTTCCGGCAGCCGGCGCTGTGGCTCCACATCTCGGCGAAGGCGCCGCGGCTGTTCTCACGGTAGAAGAGGTACTCGGCCCATTCCCTGTCGGTCAGGGCGTACGGGTCTTCGGGGTAGGCAACGTGGGCCTGTCCGCCGTAGTGGAATTCGGTTTCGTCGCGTGGCCCGCAGTTCGGGCAGTGGATGAGCAGCATGTCGGTGTCTCTTTCCTTCCGCTCAGTGGGCCACGGCTGCGGCGCCGTGTTCGTCGATGAGGTGGCCGGTTTCGAAGCGGTCGAGGGCGAATGGGGCGTTGAGCGGGTGGGGTTCGTCGTTCGCGATGGTGTGGGCGTAGGTGAAGCCGGCCGCCGGTGTTCCCTTGAAGCCGCCGGTGCCCCAGCCGCAGTTGGCGTAGAGTCCGTCGAACTCGGTCTTCGACACGATCGGTGAGGCGTCGAGGGTGACGTCGACGTTTCCGCCCCATGTGCGCAGCACATGGGCGCGGGCGAAGATCGGGAACAGCTCGACCGCGGCGGCCAGCTGTTCCTCGATGACGTGGAAGCCGCCTCGTTGGCCGTATCCGTTGTAGGAGTCGACGCCGGCGCCCATGACGAGTTCGCCCTTGTGCGCCTGGGAGACGTAGACGTGGACGTGGTTGGACATGACCACGGTCGGGTGCACGGGTTCGAAGAGTTCGGAGACCAGCGCCTGCAGCGGGTGGGTCTGGATCGGCAGGCGGATCCCGGCCATGTCGGCGAGCACCGAGGAGTCCCCGGCCACGGCCAGGGCCACCTTTTCGGTGGCGATGGGTCCGCGGTTCGTCTGCACGCCCACGACCTGATCGCCGATGCGTTCGATGCCGGTGACCTCGCAGTTCTGGATGATGTCGACACCCATTTCGTCGGCCTTGCGGGCGAAGGCCCAGGCGACGTGATCGTGCTTGGCGATGCCGGCGCGCGGCTGATAGGTGCCGCCCATCACGGGGTAGCGGAGGTCGTCGCCGATGTTGATGATCGGGCAGACTTCCTTCACCTGCTGGGGGTCCAGCCATTCGGCGTCGACGCCGTTGAGCGTGTTCGCATTCACCCGGCGCTGGGATTCGCGGACGTCCTGGAGGGTGTGGGCGAGGTTGAGCACGCCGCGCTGGGAGAAGAGGAAGTCGTAGTCGAGCTCTTCGGGAAGCTGCTCCCAGAGCTTGAGGGACTTCTCGTAGATCGCGGCGGATTCGTCCCAGAGGTAGTTCGAACGGATGATCGTCGTATTGCGGGCCATGTTGCCCCCGGCCAGCCAGCCGCGCTCGAGAATGGCGATGTTCGTCATTCCGTGGTTCTTCGCCAGGTAGTAGGCGGTGGCGAGTCCGTGTCCGCCGCCGCCGACGATGACGGCCTCGTAGGACTTCTTCGGCTCCGGGTTGCGCCACAGGAAGTCGGGGTGTTCGGGAAGCTGGTCAGCCATCAGCGTGCTCCGATCTCGGTGAGGGTGGGGTACAGGGGGTGGTCGTTCGCCAGTCGGGTGACGCGTTCGCTCAGTTCGGCGATGATCTCCGGGCTCGCGCCGCTCTCGTCCGTGCCGGCCTTGAGCACCTCGGCGATGATTCCGGCCGCCTCGGCGAATGCTTCGCTGCCGAATCCGCGGCTGGCGAGCGCCGGGGTGCCGATCCGCAGACCGGAGGTGACCATCGGCGGTCGCGGGTCGTCGGGGACGGCGTTGCGGTTGACGGTGATGCCGATCTGAGCGAGCAGATCTTCGGCCTGGGCTCCGTCGAGGGTCGAGTTGCGCAGATCGACGAGGACGAGGTGGACGTCGGTGCCGCCGGTGAGGACGGAGATTCCGCGTTCGGCGACGTCGTCTTCGGTCAGGCGGCGGGCGAGTTCGCCGGCGCCGGCCAGGGTCCGCTTCTGCTTGTCGACGAAGGTGTCGGTGGCGGCCAAGCCGAAGGCCACGGCCTTGCCGGCGATGACGTGTTCGAGGGGTCCGCCCTGTTGTCCGGGGAAGACTGCGGAATTGATCTTCTTCGCGATGTCCGCGTCATTGGTGAGGATGATGCCGCCTCGGGGGCCGCCGAGGGTCTTGTGCGTCGTCGACGACACGACGTGGGCGTGCGGGACCGGTGAGGGGTGAAGCCCGGCGGCGACGAGTCCGGCGAAGTGGGCCATGTCGACCATGAGGTAGGCACCGACCGCGTCGGCGATGCGGCGGAACTCGGCGAAGTCGAGCTGACGGGTGTAGGCCGACCAGCCTGCGACGATGAGCTTCGGCTGGTTCTCGTGGGCGAGGCGTTCGACCTCGGCCATGTCGACGCGTCCGGTCTCGGGGTCGAGGCCGTAGGGGACGATCGAGTAGAGGCGGCCGGAGAAGTTGATCTTCATTCCGTGGGTGAGGTGGCCGCCGTGGGCGAGGTTGAGGCCGAGGACGGTGTCGCCGGGACGGATGAGGGCGTGCATGACCGAGGCGTTGGCCTGGGCGCCGGAGTGCGGCTGGACGTTGGCGTACTCGGCGCCGAAGAGGGCCTTGACCCGATCGATGGCGATGCGTTCGATCTCGTCGACGTGTTCGCAGCCGCCGTAGTAGCGGCGGCCCGGGTAGCCCTCGGCGTACTTGTTCGTGAGCACCGACCCTTGAGCTTCCATGACGGCCGAGGCGGTGTGGTTCTCCGAGGCGATCATCTCCAGGCCCTCGCGCTGCCGGGCCAGTTCGGCGTCGATGAATCCGGCGATCTGCGGATCGAGTTCGGCGATGGCCGTGCTCAGTTCGACAGGCTCACGACTGGGGAAAGTCTCGGCCGCTTGGTCGACGGGTGGGCAAACGAGTTGTTCTGTCATGGATCTCCTTTGATCGTCAACTAATATATCAGCTGCGTTCCTGTAGTCTAAACAGAAGACATCAGAGATTGCAATGGTTGATTCGGAGTACTTTCATGCGTTCGAAAGCAGGGGTGGCGCTGAGAACACGGTCGTTGGCGGATCACGCTTATGAGGTACTCCGCCATCGGCTCATAATGCTGGACATTACGCCCGGCGACCCAATCAACGAAGCGGCCCTGAGCACCGAACTCGAGGTCGGACGAACCCCCATCCGCGAGGCCCTCAAACGGCTCGAACGCGATCACCTCGTCGTGTCCTACCCGCGGCGGGGGACCTTCGCCACCAATGTCGATCTCACCGACCTCTCGACGATCTCGGAGATGCGCGAGGCCCTCGAGCCGATTGCAGCCAGACGGGCGGCCCGCAATCTCACGCCGGATCGACGCCAGGGCTTCACGGCCGCGATCAGCGATCTCAGAGCCCTCGGTTCGGCCGATGACCAGCGCACGCTCATGGAACGCGACCTCGAGGTCCACCGCCTCATCTACAGCTCCGTGGACAATCCCCACCTGTCCGAGACGCTCATCCGCCTCGATGATCTCGCCACCCGCATCTGGTGCCTCGTCATCCCGGGCATTCCACACCTCGTCACCCACATCCGTGAGCACATCGATCTGCTCGAGGCGATCCTCGAAGGCGATGAGGCGACGGTGGCCGAACTGGCAGCTGAACACGTCCGCGATTTCGACAGGACTCTACGCTCCACTCTCAGTTGAGTTCGGCAGCCAAAGCAGCAAGGAGAGCAACCGACGTTCAGTGGCCACCTAATCGCTGGGTCACTCTGTCAGCCGCCTGCACACACTGATCACCAAGGCTGGCGATACGCTCAGCGTCGGAACGGAACTTCGGCACAGCAATGAGCACTGCCGCGACGATTTCATCACGATGGTCGCGCACGGGTGCCGCGACGCCGACCTCGCTCGGTGAGGATTCCTCATCGTTCAGCGCGTAGCCGGCTTCGCCGATATCAACCGTCTCATCGTCGGCGGACAGGAACACCTTGACCGAGGCACTCTCCCTCGTCCGATAGCGGGAACCCAGACTCGATGTGTGTTTGACCGGCTGAGGGCTTGGAATCTGCTCAACGGTGATCGCCTCGGAACCGTCCCACACCATCAGGGCGCTCGTCTCTCCAGTCGCACGGGTGAGTGCCTGGAGGATCGGATAGGCCGCACGCCGGACATCGAGGTCGGCGAGAAGGGGGCCGGCAATGGCTATGATGCCGAGGCCGAGGCGGTAGCGCCTCGACGCCCCCTGCTCGACGATCCCTTCCTGCTCGAGAGAAGCGAGGATGCGGGACACCGTGCTCTTGTGCAGACCTACCCGCGGCGCGATCTCTGTGACCCCGAGTTCCTGTCGGTCAGGTGAGAAGCAGCGCAGGATCGCCACCGTGTTCTCGATGACCGAGGCGCCGCGACGAGAATTCTCAGAGGTTTGGCGAGACATGATCCGAGTATATTCTGTGCACCGACGAGACGCCCGGTTCCGCATCAGCCAGCGGTCATGCGGAACCGGGCGAGTTCAGGTTCGACACCTAAGTTCATCCGGCCGTATGCTCAGGCCGGAATGATGTTGTGCTCGGGCCCAAACGGGAACTTCGTGATGTCTTCGGACTCGTTCTCACCGACGACGACAATGTCGTGTTCACGGTATCCACCGGCGCCGGGCTGCCCCTCGGGGACGGTGATCATCGGCTCCATGGAAACGACCATGCCCGGTTCGATGACCGTGTCGATGTCCTCACGCAGCTCGAGCCCGGCCTCCCGACCGTAGTAGTGGCTGAGCACACCGAAAGAATGCCCATATCCGAACGTCCGGTTGGCCAGCAGCCCGTGCTCGATATAGATCTCGTTGAGTTCGGCAGCGATGTCCTTGCACACCGCCCCCGGTTTGATGAGTTCGAGGCCGCGCTTATGCACCTCGACGTTGACGTTCCACAGCTCGAGTGATCGCTCATCGGGTTCACCGTAGAAGAGCGTCCGCTCCAGCGCTGTGTAGTAGCCCGAAGGCATCGGGAAGCAGTTGAGGCTGAGGATATCGCCCTTGCGGATCTTCCGCGTCGTCGCCCAGTTGTGGGCACCGTCGGTGTTGATTCCGGACTGGAACCACACCCAGGTGTCCCGCACCTCTTGGTCCGGGAAGGTCTTCGCGATCTCATGGACCATCGCTTCGGTACCGATGAGAGCGACCTCGTACTCGCTGATGCCCTCAGTGATCGCGGCCTTGATCGCCTCACCGCCGAGGTCGCCGATCCGAGCACTGTGCTTGATGACCTCGATCTCTTCGGCCGATTTGATCATCCGCTGGCGCATGGCCGCCTGTGCGACGTCGACGAGCTCGGCACCGGGGAAGGCCGCTTGGATTCGGTTGCGGTTGTCCAACGGCAAGTTGTCGTCTTCGACGCCGAGTCGGCGAGGATTGCCGATGCCGCGCTGGCGCAGGCCCTCCTGGATTGCGTAGTAGTAGTTGTCGCGGCGCCAGTCAGTGTAGACGATGTTCTCGCCGTAGCTGGTCCGCCACGGCATTCCGGCGTCGATGTTCGCAGTGATGGTCACCGTGTCATCGGCGGTGACGACCATCGCATAGGACCGCCCGAAGTAGGTGAAGAGGAAGTCCGAGTAGTACTTGATGTTGTGATACGAGGTGAGGACTACAGCGTCGAGCTCTTTCTCCGCCATGATCGCACGCAGGCCGGTCAGCCTCCGCTCCATCTCCGCGTCGGAGAAGGTCAACGGCGTCTTGGCCCCGTTGTGAAGGACCTTGAGGCGCTCGAGTTCGGCGACATCGGTGGCAGGGGATGATGTATTAACAGTCATTTACTCTCCTTCGAGCGAGTCGTGGCGACGAGTGCACGACTATGAGCGATTCACATGTTGCATTCCTTACAACCATGTTGCATTTAAGCTAAGCGCTCGGCACCGTCGCCGTCAAGCATGCGGAAAGAAAATGCCCGAAGTCAGTCTGATTCCAGTCAGGCTGAGTGGTAGTTACTCGGGGTCTGGCGCAGCGCACGCAGAGCTACCGCCAGCCCTGCGAGCCTCCCTGTCCCTCGCGGATCGCCGCCGATGAGCGCGAAGATCCGCTGCAGACGGTTGTGCATCGACTGTCGCTCGAGGAACAGCAGGCGTGCGGATTGAGCTGTGTTGCACCCCGAACGCAACCAGATCTCCAAAGTCTCGACTAGAGCTGTACCGCGCGTGGCATCGTGCTGAAGCAGGTCTCCAAGCAATTCGGCAGTCAACCGATGCCTCAACTCAACGTTCGAATTTTCAGCTATCAACCGATCGACAACAAGTTCATCCGAATCAACTACGTTCGCTCGAACAGAGCATCCGGGCGCAAGCTCCAAAGCAAGTTTCGCCTGCTCAAGAGAATGGTTCGCAGACGAGACCCCATCGACAAGCGGACCCACACACACTGAGCCGTCCCCAACATCGACAACCTGCGTCAGGCGCTCAACCAGATCAGCCCTGGCCTGTTGCTTGCCATTCGCAGGAAGTACGACAAGTCCGAACAGTTCCCCAGGAACCGCATAAAGTACAAATTGTGACTCACCGCAGATCAGAGACCTCTCGAGCTTTCCTCGTAAGCGATTAGGCTCGACCGACCGTGCGAAGAGCATCGCCAGAGGCCGTGCCGGGTTTACGCCCACAGAGGCGCACAGATCCTGAAGAGCCGTCTCACGCTCTCGTGCAATCACCGCACGAATCAGCTGCACTCCCGCAATATCCCCGAGCGTGGGCGGCCTTTGCTGCAACATCGCAAGCCCCAGCACATCAGCTACCCGTTCGCCAACAGTTTGAACGAAGAGCTCTTGACCGGGATCGGCAATTCCGATCTGAAGGGCTGCCGCCACGATACCCCGTATGGGTATTTCCACTTCCACAGTATTCATTAAAGCCGCATCCTCACGAGACGAGCCTGATACATCTATCAGGTCCTGCGAAAAGGCCCCCGGCACCAACAAGGAAACGGTCGCCGACAACTCAGCGGCGATCATGGACAGAATCTCTCGAAGGCCGGCCCCTGCAGCCAGCTCAACGGCCACAGCGTGGGACAATTCATCCGCCTTTTCCAACATCGCTACCGATGCGGTGACGAAAGTGCTGTTGATCGACTCAGCGATGACAACGAACGGAACCACGGATCGCAGCTCAATGAGAATGATCTTTGATTCCACAGCGGCGCGCACGACCTCTGATGGGATTTCAGGAAGCACTGCGCCAGTTTCGATTGCCAACGCGGCCACATTGCGAGCCGCCAACTCCCGCACATACTGCTCTTGCTTTGCACTAGATGCCTTTGCGAGTGATTCGCCCCCCGAGAGGAGGAGCTCTCCGCCTCGGAGCAGGGGCCCAATGTCGAGAACTTCGCTCGAGTGAACCCAACGGACAGCTTGAGCCGTCAAACGGTCACCGCCGACGAGGACGACCGGGTCCGCTGCTTTGACGATTGGGGGCTCTTCGTAATTGAGAGTGTAGATCGGTGATTCCAGGACACGGCGAGTCGCTGCGCGGATAGACGTCGAGGTCTTCCGAT
>NZ_BAABNP010000025.1:0-22200 GCF_038429965.1 Brevibacterium ammoniilyticum | reverse complement strand
CTCTCGGGGAGGTTGAGTCGAAGCTCCTCGAGACGTTGAAACTCCACTGATCAAGGCACTAACGCATTTGACCCAACACAGGTTTGGAGCACGGCACGGTGGGGAAGCCGGCCCAACTCTATCGCCACCGGTGAGATCTGCTCGAGCTTCTCAGCCCGACTGGCCGAATCCGCGAATGGCTTCAACAGCTGCGTCGATCGACGGGTCATCCGCGTCGTCTCTCAAAGCATGCAATTGCGAGATGATGTCTTTGAGACGACGCTCGGACGGTGTGAGTTGTGAAGCGTACGCAGGGTCCAAGAGGTATTCGCGACTGTCGGTCGAGAGCATGAGCAGGTAGTCGAGAAAGATCTCAAGCACCCGGCCAGCCATCGCGATATCGGTGCCTTCTGGGGTCATCGGCTGGAGTGTGATCTTGTTCTTCCACGCTTTGCGTTCCAACGAGTCGTCGCTGAGTGTCAATGCCAGGGCTCGTCGTGCGATGGACTCCGGTGACATCTGTCGAACGTCGTGGAGGATTTGATGGAAGTGGTCATCTCCGAGGCCGAATCCGATGAACACGAGGCGTTTCGTGACGAGGCTGGCTTTGACGAGGGCCGCGAGGACGTTCCGGTTGGCGTCGAAGCCGAGGTAGTCGGTGCGGGTGAGCACGATCGTCGATTCGTCTGCGACATTGCCATGCATCTTCAGCAGCCAACGGTGGGCATCGGGTGCTTCGTCTCCGGGTATGACGGCGCACGGTTGCCCTGCGTCATTGCTGGCGATCTCGAAGAGCTCATCGTAGTTGAGCGTGATCGCCTGCTCGAGGGGGAGATTGGCGATGAGCGTCGGAGCAAGTCCGTACGATTGCCTGTTCACGAGTTCTGCGACGGCCGCATTGAATGACTCGGGACTGTCGTAGAGATTTTTGAGGATCTCGGCCTGATCGAGCACGTTCTTCTTCGAGAGGCTAGTCTTCTCGTCATCATTCAGTTGCCCAGTGACCGCTGAAGAAAGCTCAGCCACAAGACTGTCCCATGACGGGGCGCCAGCAGACATACTGATCCCCGCACCGAGGAATGGTACGACGTTGCCGGCGAGGCAGTCGTGAGCGAGCTCTTCGGCTGCAGAGCGAACTGCAGGGCTGAGCTCCGACCAGCGCTCCTGTCGGTCAGCCCGTCGAATTCGTTGCGCGAGACCGATCTGCGAGGCATCGCGAACCACAATGACAATGTCGACGCCGTGGCGGTGTGCGGCCAGTTCGGCAGCCTCGATCACGGTTCGGATGAGGTCCCCGATGACTCCAGCACCGCCACCTCCGCCCGAGCCGATGATCGGCATGGCAAGCAATGGGAGAGGGCGTTTCGTCGTCACCTCAAGCGTATCCAGCGCTTCAACGGCCACTCTTGCGAAGTCATCGATGATGCCGACGAACTCTGCGGTCTCGGTGAAGCCGAAGATCGGAACGGCTGTGAAGATCGGCAGGGGAGTGTGTGCGGTCCAGGACGGTGGCGCCGACGCATGGACCTTCCCGTCGTGGAAGCGCCGATCATCGAAATCTGCGATCGCGCGCCGGAGTGCGTCATTGCCTCTGGTCCAGTGAGGGAGGACGTTGAGGGTCCGGTCTGTTGACACCATCCAGGCGTCGCAGGCGACATGGGTGAGATCGCCCCTGGTGACGAAGACGTGGGGAGTGGGGTGCGTTGTGGCGTAGTCGTCGAACCCAGATTGCGTCATGAAGCCATTATCTACACACGCAGCGCCGGTTGCTTGGTGCGGACTGCTTACGGTTTAGTGGCATCTGATCTGGCTTGTTCACACGCAAGCCTGGAAGGATACACAACATGCCAATCCCTTACCCGAAGGAGTTCCTTAACAACGTCATCCGCGTCGCTTTGACCGGTGAGAAGGGCTCCAGGATCGTCCAGATCGCTAAGGACAACGGCGTCCTGACTAAATGGATCCATCAAGCCGAGAACGACGCCTGCAACAAACCCGGACATACGGCGGACTAATCCACCGAACTCCGCGAACTCTGAAACCGTAACCGACACTTGGCGTAGGAGAACGATGTTCTACGCCGTGACGAGCTGCATTAACTCGGTATAGTCGGTCACCACGTCGTAAGTGACGTCATCGCCATTCTCCTTACTGAGGGAGGCGAAGAACTTGCGGGCACACTCGATCTTGGCGTCCTCAACGCCCTTGAGTTGCAGTGTGGACAGCGAGCCCTTGGTCTCGGCTACGAAGTAGACGTGCTTGACGCTGCCCTCGGTGAACGCGATAGCCCAATCGGGGTTGTAATCGCCGACGGGCGTGGGGATGAAGAAGCCTCGCGGGAGCTTCGCATAGACAGCGACCTCGTGGCTTGTGTCGAGTTCGGTGACGAACTCCCGCTCGATCTTGGAGTCGGTGACCACGTAGTCGTAGACGTGCTTTTTGAGCTTCGATCCTGCCTTCGAGAAGTCTTGGGCGGTCTGGTTCTCGGTGAAGATCGCTGAGTCAAATCGATCTTCGAGTGCGTCGTAGGCGAGGTGCTCGACGATGACCGTAGCCTTCTGCTCGTTGATGAGGCGGGCAGCCTCGGTGATGAACTGTTCGGGGTTGACGCGGAACTTGGCGAACGTTTCCGTTGTGACGCCGCTGAGTATCGCAGCGACCGTGCGACGGGTGAGTTGGGTCTTCTCAGTGATCTCACCCAGTAGGTCGTACTTCACCTGCGAGCCCGCGCTGACGGTTTCGGTGTGCGTATGCGTGGTCTGCATTGCGAAGCCGGCGCCGTTGGTCAGGTCGTCCGACTCCAACTGTTCGCGCTGTTGGCCGGCTTGTACAACGTATTGCAGCGCAGCGACGTTGAGGTGTTTGTCTAGGTGAACGATTGCCTTGCGGATCAATTCGTCGGAGTCAAACTCAACCTGGTAGACGGCGCGGTGGTTGATTCTGCCCCACAAGGCTTGGAACTCCTTGCGCGCGAAGTTGGCCTCGTTCAGCGGAATCTTCTTCGGCTTACGATCGTCAATAGGCACCGGCAGGTCAAGGTTAAGCACGTCGATCAGCGGCCACACGAAGTCGATTACCGGTTTGAGCACCTCAGAGGTAGGAGCGGCGAGTGTTCCGTTTTCCTTGTCCAGTTTGTAGCTGTCGGAGATTGTATCGTCGTCGTTTACATAGTCGTTCTTGACCAGGTACTTGTAGAGCGCTTGGGCCACGACCTCCTCGATGACCGACTCGCCCGAGGGAGTCTGGATGGTCTTGCCGACAAAGAACTTGACGCTGGCCTTGCGCGGCCGGGCGGCGAGCGTTTCGGAGATTTCGCGTTGAAGGCCCGTCACGAAGTCGGTATAGGACTCGTCAGTGACGACAGTCAACTCGTTGATGTTGTGCACCGTGACGGGGTTGTCCGTCCGCTCCCCGTGCTGGTCAACAGCCAGCCGCAAGCCGCGTCCAATTTCCTGGCGACGGGAAACGTTGTTGTCGCTCTTTTTGAGCATGCCCATGACGAACACGTTGGGGTTGTCCCAGCCTTCGCGCAGTGCGGAGTGCGAGAAGATGAACCGGACGGGTTCGGCGAAGGACAGCAGGCGTTCCTTGTCTTTGAGGATCAGATCGTAGGCGTCAGTGTCGGTGGACTGGCCCTTGTCGTCGCCTCGGCCGGAGACCTTGCCGTCGACTTGGTGCTTAGTCTTCTTGTCGATGGAGAAGTAGCCCTCGTGTACCTGGCGCACGTCGTCACGACGCAAGTAGGCCTGGTACTCTTCTGTCGCCGTGTCGATGGCAAGTTCGCCCAGCACTTCGTCACGGATCGCGGCGTATTCCTCCTCGAACATGCGCGCGTAGTCGCCGAGGGTATCCTCGCGGTTGTAGTCCCGGTACTTCGCGACCTCATCGATGAAGTACAGCGAGAGTACCTTGATGCCTTGGCTAAACAGCTCCCGCTCCTTGTCCAGATGCGCGCGGACGACCTCGCGTATCTGGATCCGGCGCTTGGTCTCTTCGGTGACATCTCGGTCGGCAAGCTGCCCGGCCAAGATGACATCGCCGTTGCTCAGCTCGATCACATCGCGGTTGGCGTCAACTTCGGTGATGAAGAGCCCTTTGTATGCCTCGATCCCATTGGAGATATCGTGGAGGTTGTCGCGCTTGTAGAGTCGTTTGACCTGTCGTTTGATGCCGGAAGCAGTCTGTACTTCGATCTCGACCCGCGCGCGCGGTTGAGCACTCTTCGTGATCTCGATAGCGTCCAGGTACAGGTAAGCTGTCGATCCGGCGAGTCCTTTCACAGTGATGCCCCGCACCGCGATCTTCTTCACGAGCATTTGGTTATAGGCATCCAACGCGTCGAGGCGGTGCACTTTTGTGTGGTTGACCTTGTGAGTGGCGGAGTATCTAAGTAGCATCAACGCGTTGAACCGTGACAGCGCTTCCAGTGACTTGGGTGCTCCGATCTTCTGAGGCTCGTCGATGATCACGATCGGGCGGTTTGCGCTGATGACATCGATCGGACGGCGGGACTGGAAATCATCCAGCTCGTCGTAGATGCGGCGGTTGTCCTTGCCCGTGGCGTTGAACGCCTGGATGTTGATGATCATGACCTGCACCCCGGCATCCGAACTGAACCGCTCCAACTCGTGCAGCTGGGAGGAGTTGTAGATGAACGAGCGCGGCTTGGTGCCGTAGAGCTGCTGGAAGTGCTCGGCAGTTACGTCGAACGACTTTTTCACCCCCTCGCGGATCGCAACCGACGGCACCACGATTATGTACTTTGACCAGCCGTACCGCTTTTGGAGCTCCATGATTGTCTTGATGTAAACGTAGGTTTTGCCCGTGCCGGTCTCCATCTCCACGTCAAGGTTCGGTGCGCCTGGAGCTGCAGCGCTGGAAGCGAGTTCGGCAGACAGTGGGAGGTTCCGTGAGCGCTGAACCGCGTTTACATTCTCCAGCAGTTGCGCTCCCGACAGGACGATCTCAGCGTTGCGCAGACCGGCGTCTGGGCGCTCCTCAGCCTCGAACAGGGCCAGAGCCGTCGCGGGGCGGACCTTGCCTGGGTCAATCCGGTAGGAGATTCCGTCGTATTTCGGTTGCCCGGCGAAGGTCTCGACTACAGCATCGACAGCATCGGTCTGGTACTGCTGAACCTTGAATTGGAGCTTCATCGAGTATCTATCTTTCTAAAATCGGTGCTTTTCGTCGTCGCTGCTAGAAGGATACGAGCGGAGGAGATGCGCGTGTTCGCTTTGATCCCGTAAGTATAGAAATACTTCTGACATCGTCATCCCTCTTGCGAGGTGGCGCGAACTGTGAGCCTTCGTCTCGCGCGCAAGAAGGCTCGCACCATAGCGTTGTGCGGGTGCCGCCGTTGTCGATAATGCCGTCTCGTCGCATCTTCGTTAGGAGGTTCGTAAGCTTGGATGCCTTCTGCTGCTGAGAGTGTCCCGCCGAGAGCAGGGCTCGCCAGTCTCTGTGGTCAGCGTGTCTTTGAAGGCGGCGCAATCCAGTCAGCCGGGGTGTGTACTGCGTGTCGGCATGGGGTCGGTAGCTAATGTTGTCGGCTGTCGCGCCGGTCGCTGCGATTATGTAGCGAGTGATCCGGTGGAAAAGTCTGCGACCGTCGATTGAGCCGTCACTTCGCAGGTGGCGGACAGTCTTCTCGCTGATGGAGGTTCCCCCCTGCACTTGATCCAGCGCGAGGACGTATTCGAGGGGATGATCGGAGCGGACTATGAGCAGTTGGGAGTCAGACTCATCGATCACAGCACCAGGGCTTTTGAGCTTCATCTCGCGGGTGTTGCTGAGACGGTAGTTGGAAAGCGGAAAGAACCGAAGAACAGGGTCTTGCGTCCAGCGATAGATTCCATAACCCATCTGGTCGAAGCGGTTCTGTTCGGTCATCGCCTCGACGAGGAACAATTTGCGGTGTTGCCACGGGGTAAGCTCGCTGAGGGCATCGCTGGCGGGTCCATCGTCAAAGAACTCGCCTACACTCTCGAAGATAATGAGGTCGGCATGATCAGTGACGATGATCCGAGAGCTCCGTGTGTAGCCCCGGTGCGCGATGCAGTTGTAGAGCACCTCGAGCGGGCCGCGCTCGTCGTACTTGCTGATCTCCCTATAGACCAGCTTGTCAAGCGGCAGGGGCCGAAGCTGCACGATACGGATTCGCTTCGTAAGCGCCGTGGTGCTCAACAAGAGCGGGAGCTGGAAGTGTCTGTTCGCCCGCCGCTCGCCAATGAGCTGCCACGTCGTTTGCGCGAGGTACGAGGTCAACTGAATTTTCGATGTTTCGACACCGGCTAGTAGGAACGCGGTCAGCGTGACCAGGCCATCACGGGTCAACCGCGCCATGGACAAGAACGTCACGTCGTCCCATGCATTGATGTTGCTGGGTGGGATAAGAGACATGTAACGTTCGGTGAACCACAGACGTGCGAGGACCGATGCCGCCGGAGCGAGGTTGCCTAGCGTGGCGTTCGGAATGGGTTCAGCCGACCGATCTTTACTGATAGTTCGTCGCCGAATCTCATCAAACGAGAGAGGCACTAACCTTTTGCTTGTGCTAGCGCGATAGTGGTCATCCCGCGAGATCGGGACGCCGCGGCGTGCCGCTGGCACTTTTATAGGTAACTCGCACTTACCCACGTGCATGATTTCGTCGGCTTCATGGTCAGTCAGCCACTGACCGATCCACTGATGGAGGTGAGACTTCAACTCTTGGAGCAGCGTTATATCGAAGAGATGTGTTGTGCCGACGACATGCCTAGCGTCCGCGACTCTGAACGTGAGCCACTCAAACCTGTACCCATTCAAGTTTCCCTCGTTGCTCAGCGCAAAGACGTGCGTACCGGTCGTCTTGTCCTCCAAGTTCTCGCACTCAGCCTTTTTTAGCTCGACAACCTCGTTCTCCCAACCGGCCCGCAACCGGTTGACAAGTCCGATGAGTTCACCGTCCTTCAGGGGCATGTCGTTCCTCAGATTGTCCGTACCTCAGTCGCGGGCGAAATCTCGCGAAACACCTGCTCGGCGTTGATGCGCGCAGCATCAGACTCGAAGGCATCGTCGCGGAATACCGTTCGGAGCGGACCTCGCTCAGCAATCTGGCGGACAACTGCCGGAGTCACGGACTCAGCGAAGCAAGCGATCAGCGCATCATCTTCGACCGAGAAGACCTCGTGACCGTCGACATCCTCGCGCACTATTGCCAGAGTCAGCTCAAGTCCCCAGTCAAGAAGTACCTGAAACAAGAGGTCATCGCCTGAACGACCGGCCAATATGCTCGGCTCCAAGGAACTTAGCTCGCGCTGCTCAATGTCATCCGCAGCTCTGAGCACGTCAGACTTGTTGCTGTTATCAACACGCAACGACCGGAAGCCTACATCCTCACCTTCGCGAAGAACCCCCAGAGCATCCCCCGCCTTTCGGAGACGCTCGCGGCCGATGTCGGCGATCGTTCGAAAACCGTGCTGGGCGGCGACTGAGCCAGTCTCGCAGGCTTCGTCGAGCTGAACGGATATGAACTGTCGTCGCCCCCCATCCAAATGGTTCAACTCCATCACTGCATGAGCCGTGGAACCGGACCCCGCGAAAAAGTCCATCACGATTGATTCGGGTACCGTCGAAATGGAAATCAGCTTCTTCAGAAGGTCCAGCGGCTTCGGATGATCGAAGACTGGAGCACCGAACATAGCGCGCACCTCGCGTGTTCCAGCCTCCGTACGAACTTCCGTCTCATCCCAGATTGTCTTTGCTTTCTGCGTGGTTGGTCGGTGCTTCTCGTATACGTTCCATGATCCAGTGCGGACTTGTCGAGCAACCAGTTGTGACTTGCGAGGGTCACCGACCTGGATAGCGTCGCTGGCTCTGTCTCTTCCCCAGCGCCAGCAACTTTCCTCACCCTGGCTGTTCCGAGGTACGGTCTCAATCCCATAACCTGAGCGCGGTTCGAGAGAGACTGCCGAGTACCCATGCTCATCTGTCAGGTCTGGATTGATATAGAAGCTGTAGAACAGGTTGGGCCGGTTGCCGCGGTGGAACTTCGGGTTTCGATTCCTTAGCTCACGTGCCTCATATGGGCCGGTCTCGTCTACCAGTGGCAGAGCTGAGGTGTCTCTCGGGAGGTCGTAGATGCCGGCGCCATCCGTGCGACCGTAGATCACGAGGTATTCATGGGTCTGCGCGAGTGGCAGGTAGTCACGACCGCCCTTGTTGGCTTGCACGACGACCTGTGCTACTCGACCGTCATTGCCGAACAGCTCATCGAGCATCTGGCCGAGCCTCGCAGCCTCTTTATCGTCGATGCTAATTGCGATGACGCCGTCATCTGAAAGGAGTGTTCGCGCGAGCTTGAGTCGTGAGTACATCATGCTCAGCCAGTTAGAGTGGAACCGCCCGTTTGACTCAGTATTCGCAGTTAAGCGTTCCCCGGAGGGGGTGACTTGACTTGAACGCGCTAAGTACTCGGATGAGGTTTCCGCGAAGTTGTCGTTGTAGACGAAGTCGTTGCCGGTGTTGTAGGGCGGATCGATATAAATCAGCTTCACCTTGCCCAGGTACGACTCCTGGAGCAGCTTGAGTGCATTGAGATTGTCACCTTCGATGAAGAGATTCTTAGTGGTGTCAAAGTTTACCGACTCCTCGTGTACCGGACGAAGCGTCTTCGCAATCGGGGCATTTGCGGCGAATGCAGCGGCACGTTTGCCGGGCCAATCGAGCCTGTACCGCTCCTGCGGCCCCTCGACGACGTGGTCACTGAGTTCTTGGCGCAGCAGGTCGAAGTCAACGGCGAGGGTCACTTCGCCCTCTGCGTTTTTCGATTCGGTGATGACTTGCGGAAAGAGATCGGCGAGGCGCTCTATATTGCGGACGGTGAAGTCGGGTGATGTCATTCGTATTCTTTCCACGAGTTACCTTTGCTGCTCCAGTTCATCTTGCTTGGCCTTGAGGGTGCGGCGGAGTTCTACCTTGCGGTTGAACTGTGGCTCCGTTCGAAGCTTGCGCTCCAAAGACGCGACCTCGCGCTCGAGCTTGCGCACTGCGGCCAGTCTGTCGGCGACGTCTGACATTTCCTCGCCAGGTCGTGCCGTGATCCGCGTAAGCGGCTGCAGGAGTGCTGCGTAGAGCGCGGGCAGCGTGATCGCCGTCGGTATGGCCTGCCGACTCGTGTCGTCTGGCTGCCAACCGGTAGAGTAGTACGCGCTGAGCTTGGGCACCCCGGCCCCGAGCTGCTTGTGCGCCGCGACCGTGCGAGCCTCGTGTTGCTCGGCACGGGGGCGGGTGATTTCGAAGATGATCGGGAACGGGATGGCCTTGTCGATGGCTCCCAGGACAACCTCGCTGACGTCGTCGCTCTTGGCGTCGATCGTGAAGACCTGTATCTCCGGCACCGTCGCCGCGCCGGGCAGATTGATCGTGGCCTCAGCGAGTTTGTATGCCCAGGTGATGCGTTGGACTTCGTTAATGAACTTCTCGCGCACTGCGGTAATGACGGTGCCGTGCTCGTAGAACTTCTCTTTGGGCACTCGTCGGCCGAACTTTGCTGCTTCTGGCCAGCGGTAGAGGATGTCAGTCATCGTTGCCGCCTTGGACGGGGTCTACGACGGCGATGAACGCGGTCAGCTCGAAGTCATCGAGTCCGGCGATGGTCTGAGTGAGGGCAGTGGTGCTGCCGACGGTGAAGAGACTGTCGATGTCGCGTTCTTCGGTGACATCGATGATGGAGTGGATCGCGTCGGTAAGCAGCGCCGAGTACTTGCCCATCTGGGCGCCCTCGCCGGTCGCCGCGTTGAACAAGCCGACGACATTAGAGACCGGCTCCTCGTAAGGTCGGCAACCGGCACGAAGCAGGTCAAGGAGGTGTTTGGCTTCGGTTTGGTTCGCGATGACCTCGCCCTGGTCGTCGAGGTACACGAGGTAGTGCGGATGGAGCCGGTTGCCACGGCTGCCCTCCTTACCGGAGAACGCAGCCTCGTCTGAGGTGAGTTTTCGGAGGGCGAAGATGACGCCGGGTCGCAACCCATTGCTGGGGTCTGCGGGGATCACAGCGTGGAGGCCGCGCGGCGCGGTCTCGAGGTCGCCGTGTTCCTTCATGTAGCCAAGTAGGTCCATGCGGAAGTCGTTTAGACCGAGATCGATGATCGAGACTCCAGTCCGGACATCCTCGAGATCGATGACCTCATCTTGGAGCTTTCGAAGCTGCTCCTTGCGGAAAGCGACGTCAGAGTCTTCGAGGGAGAGGACGTTGTCATCGGCGGTGCTGGCAAGATCAGCGATGACCATGCGATTCTCGACGCGTTCTTTGAGGTTGATGTATTCGTCGAGAGAGATGTCAGGCCAGAAGTTCACGAGCTGAATCTGGCTGTTGGTGGAACCGATGCGGTCGATGCGCCCGAATCGCTGGACGATTCGCACGGGGTTCCAGTGAATGTCATAGTTGATCAGGTAGTCGCAGTCCTGGAGGTTCTGGCCCTCGCTGATCACGTCGGTGCCGATGAGCACGTCTAGCTCGCGGGTCTCGTGTGGCATCGTGAGATGGCGTTGCTTGGAGCGTGGCGAGAACAGCGACATGACTTGCTGGAAGTCGAAGCCCGTTCCGAGGGTTGTCTTCGCTCCGTGGGTGCCGCCAGTAATCACGGCCGTTTCCAGACCGGCGGATGCGAGGGTGGGCGCAAGTTCTCGGTAGAGGTAGTCCGCGGTGTCAGCAAAGGCGGAAAACACGAGTACTTTGCGATTGCCGTCGTTGATCGGGTACTGAGCCTTGTCCTCGATGAGCTTCTTGAGTTTGCGGAGCTTGAGATCGTGCCCGGGGGCGACCTTGCGCATTTCGTCGAGGAGTTCCCGCAAGGTCTCGCGGTCGTGCCATAGGTCACGTTGCCAGGATTCGATGTCGAGGTCGCCGAGGTCGATCTTGATTTTCTCGCCGAAGGAGAGCGCCTCAATATTGGCGTCGTCTTCGTCGTCGACATCGAAGTCCAGCTCCGTGAGGTCTGGGTTCAGGCCGGCTAGATTGCCCGCATGGTTGCTGATTCGCCCGAGCGTGTGGGTGACTGAGTCTTCGATCTTCGCCAGAGTGAGGCGGAAGGCGTCGACCGAACTCTCCAGCCGCTTAAGCAGGTTCACCGTCATGAGCTTTTTCAAACCCTGTTCACGACCGGCTTGCCCGAGGTTGGACCGGGCACTCCCGGCGGTGACGTTGTACAGGTCTTCGTACTTGGTTCGCCGGCTCGGGAACACATAGGCGAGCGGGGTGTACACGGCGAGCGACAGGGCTTGGAGCTGCTCGAAGATGTCGTTGAAGCCGGGTACGTCGGGGAGGTCAGTAAGCGGCTCGCGGATGGACAGAGGTTGGCGACGTTGCGGGAAGGCACCGATCTCAGTGGTGTCGTAGAAGGCCTGGATATGCTTGCGAGAACGGGCGATGGTGACCGAGTCGAGCAGTTCAAAGAAGTCCAAGTCGAGCATCTGGAGGATGCGGTCGGTGGTGCGGTGCTCGGTGTCGAACTTGGACCACTCGTTGAATACTCGCTGTGCGTTGGAGAAGACATTTTCGACCGTGGTAGACAGGCTTAGATGTTTGGCGAGGTTTTCGGATTCGCCCTCGTAGGCGAGCTGGAGCTGGTTCTTGAGGTCGTTGAACTTGTTGTTCACCGGGGTGGCGGAAAGCATCAACACTTTAGTCTTCACACCCTCGCGGATGACCTGGCGCATGAGGCGCTGGTAGCGTGACTCCTTCTCCTCGGCGTAATCGGCGTTGCGGAAGTTATGGGACTCGTCGATCACGACGAGGTCGTAGTTCCCCCAGTTGATCCGATCCAGTCGCAGGCCTAGCGACTCTCCCTTTGTGCGAGAAAGGTCCGTGTGCGCGAGCACGTCGTAGTTGAATCGGTCGGAGGCAAAGATGTTGGTCGTGAGGTTGGCGTTGTAGTTCGTCCAGTTCTCCGCGAGCTTCTTCGGGCACAGCACCAGCACAGACTTGTTACGCAATTCGTAGTACTTGATGACGGCGAGTGCGGTGAAGGTCTTGCCCAGGCCCACGGAGTCGGCAAGAATACAGCCGTTGTACGTCTCCAATTTGTTGATGATGCCGGTCGCTGCGTCGCGCTGGAAGTTGTAGAGGCTCTGCCACACCTGCGTCTCTTGATAGCCGGTGCGGTCGTTCGGCAGCACGTCCTCGTTGATGTCGTCGAGGAACTCTGCGAACAGGTTGTAGAGGATCAGGAAGTAGATGCGTGCCGGAGAGTTCTCGGTATACACGCTCGTTAGGTGGTCATGCACTGCCTGAGTGACATCACTGACCTGCTCTGGGTTGCTCCAAATCTGGTCGAACAACTGCATGTACTGCTCGGTCATAGGGGCTTGATCAATTCGGTTCACGAAGCTTGAGACAGCGTTGCCTCGCTCGTAGCCGATATCGGCGGTGGTGAACCCTTGGAGCTGGGTATAGGCGGTCTTGTCATCGACCACCGCAAACTGCTGCATCGGGTTTCCGGCGGCGTTCGAGCGGAAGGTAACTTTGCGGCGGACCCAGTCTGCGCACTCGCGGGCGATCGCTCGCTGGGTGAGCTTATTGCGCAATCTGATCTCGAAATCGGATCCGGCGAGGCTCGACTCGGCATGGCCATCGTGGATGAAGAACTCCCGGCGCTCTTTGCGGAGCTTGTCCGTGACCTCCTCAGCCACGAATGACGGCGAAGTGAAGATGAACTCCAGTTCGGAGACCTTCTCCAGTTCATTTCGGAGCGCCTCGAACGCGAAGATCGAGAACGTCGACGCCGCGATGCGCAACTTCGACCCTGGCGCGATCTCAGCCTTGAGATCGTCGCCCAGAAGGTCGCTGACATTATTGATGATCTGCACGCGACTACTCGGCATCCTCGTCGCGGCTGGAGCAATATACGCCACCTCGGCGCTCGCATTCGTCGATCTCGCTGGCTTGAATCCTCCAGAGGCGGCCGAACTTGCGGTCAGGAACGGCCTTCTCGGCGCTCCAGGTGTACACGGTTGACCCGAAGCCGCCGGCGATGCCATCCGCGGTTAGCCACGAGTCAGCCACCTTGATCCTCCTTTAGTCTGTGGCCCAGGTAGGCCAGCCTCCCCGATAATACCGGCAGAGGCATTGTTTGGAGCGAGTTTAGTCGAGCGTGGTCAAACGAGGTGCGCCCGAGGGCTTTCGCGCAGGACTCACAAAGGCTGAGTTGACTCCAGACCCTATGCCCTCAGCACAACCTTCCCCGTCGTCTTCCGCCCCTCGAGCGCACGGTGCGCTTCAGCGGCCTCGGCCAACGGGAACGTTTCACCGATGCGGAAGTCGAGCCAGCCCTTCTCGACGCCGCTCGAGACCATCGCCCACCGCTTCGCCAGCGCCTCGGGAGTCGCGACCATCCACACGAGCGACGGCCGCGAAAGGAAGATCCCACCCGAAGAGTTCAGCCGCTGAATGTCGAACGGCGGGACCTGACCCGACGCCCCGCCGAAGAGCACCATCGACCCCAACGGCTTGATTGAGGCCAACGACGCATCGAACGTGTCCTTGCCGACACCGTCATAGGCGACCTCGACACCCTCGCCGTCGGTGAGCGACCGCACGGTCGCTGCCACATCGACGTCCGGCCCGTAGAGGAACACCTCATCGGCACCGGCCTGACGAGCAAGCTCCGCCTTCTCCTCGGTGCTGACCGTCGAGATGACATTGCCGCCCAAATGCTTGATGATCTGCGTGAGCACAAGCCCGACACCACCCGCCCCTGCATGGACGAGCGCCGTATCACCCGGCTTGATCGCATGCGAGGTCGTCGCCAGATACTGCGCGGTGAGCCCCTGCAACGGCATCGCCGCAGCCACCTCGGCGCTCACACCCTCAGGAACGGTGAGGAGGTTGTCCGTCGCCACGACGACCTGCGTCGCATACGACCCCGGACCCTCATGCCACGCCACCCGATCACCGACCTGGTAACTCTCGACACCCTCACCCACCTCGGCGATATGTCCCGTACCCTCGACCCCGACGACATGCGGATAATCCATCGGATAGACCCCCGAGCGCCGATACGTATCGATGAAGTTCACGCCCGCCGCCTCGACGTCGACGAGCACCTCACCCGGCCCCGGCCTCGGCGTCTCGACCTCCGAAAACTCCAGCACCTCGGGGCCACCGGCCTGCATTGCTCGAACCGCCTGGGTCATCACGCCTCCTGCATATAATTTAATGATGCTGTATGGTTATTCATATGAACGATCTGACGGTCGCCGTCTCCGGCGCCACCGGCTATGCCGGGGGAGAGGTCCTCCGACTGCTGAGCACCCACCCCCACCTCACCGTCACCACCGTGTGCGGTCACTCCAGCGTGGGCGAGAAGCTCGGCAGGCACCAGCCCCACCTTCCCCGGTACGCGGACTTCGTCATCGCCGATTCCACCGCCGAGGTGCTCGCCGGCCACGATGTCGTCATCCTCGCCCTGCCCCACGGCAAGTCCGGGGCGATCGCCCGGGAACTGGCCGAGACCAGCCCCGATACCCTGATCGTAGACCTTGCCGCCGACCACCGGCTCATCAGTCCCGCAGCGTGGGAGGCCTTCTACGGCTCACCCCACCAGGGCACATGGACCTACGGCCTGCCCGAACTCCTGCTGGCCGACGGGACGAAGCAGCGCACGCAGCTGAGCGAGACCACCCGCATCGCCGTGCCCGGGTGCAACGTCACTGCTGTGACCCTCGGCCTCGCACCGTTGCTCGCCGCGGGCCTCATCTCACCGAAGGGACTGAATGCGGTTCTCGCGAACGGCGTCTCCGGGGCAGGCAAGTCGCTGAAACCCCACCTCATCGCCGCCGAGATCCTCGGCGACGCCTCTCCCTACGGCACCGGCGGCACCCACCGCCACGTCCCCGAGATCGAACAGAACCTCAACGGCGTCCTCGGCGCCGACCCTGCCGACGGTCCCGTCCGCATCTCCTTCACCCCGACTCTCGTCCCCACGTCGCGAGGCATCCTCGCAACGCTGACCGCCGACCCGGGGGAGAACGCACCACGTACAGCCGACGGCAGTATCGACGGTGCGGCCCTCACGCCGGCCCTGACCGCAGCACTCACCGAGACCTACGCCGACGAACCCTTCGTCCGAGTCCTCCCCGAGGGCCAATGGCCGCGCACCTCGGCGACGACCGGATCGAACGTCGCCCAGATCCAAGCCACCTTCGACGCCCGTGCAGAGAAGATCCTCGTCGTCGTGGCACTCGACAACCTCGTCCGCGGCACCGCCGGCCAAGCCCTCCAATCCATCCATCTCGCCCTCGGTCTCGACGAGACCACCGCCCTGCCGCTCGAAGGAGTCGCCCCATGAGCGTGACCGCCCCCCTCGGCTTCACAGCCGCCGGACTCACCGCCGGCCTCAAACCCAGCGGCAAGAAAGACCTCGCCCTCGTCGTCAACCAAGGGCCCAGCACCGCCGTCGCTGCCGTCTACACGTCGAACCGGTGCCAAGCCAACCCCGTCATCTGGTCGAAGCAGGTCTCCGCCACCGGCCACGCCCGCGCCGTCGTCCTCAACTCCGGAGGCGCGAACTGCTACACCGGCGACTACGGATTCGCGACCACCCAACTCACCGCCGAGAACACCGCGACCCTCCTCACCGACTCCGGCATCCCCACTCAGGCCGACGAGGTCCTCATCTGCTCGACCGGTCTCATCGGCGTCGGCGGTGAGGAGTTCCGGGCAGGGATCCTCGACCACCTGCCCGAGCTCGTCGCCGCAGCCGACGACTCCGTCACCGGGGGAGCGAACGCCGCCGAGGCGATCATGACCACCGACACCGTCGCGAAGACCGCAACAGCTGAGGGCACCGGTTACACGATCGGCGGCATGGCCAAAGGTGCGGGCATGCTCGCCCCGGGACTGGCGACGATGCTCGTCGTCATCACCACCGACGCCCCCCTCGACCCGGCCGTCCTCGACGCAGCCCTGCGCGCAGCCACCCGCACCACCTTCGACCGCCTCGACACCGACGGGTGCATGTCGACGAACGACACCGTCATCCTTATGAGCTCGGGAGCTGCGGACACGACGGTCGACGAGGGCGAATTCGGGGACCTCCTCGGCGGGCTCTGCCACGACCTCATGCGCCAACTCCACATCGACGCCGAAGGCGCCCACCATGACATCGCCATCACCACCCGCGGCGCCGCCTCGGAGGACGACGCGCTCACCGTCTCCCGGTCCGTGGGCCGGTCGAACCTCTTCAAGGCCGCGATCTTCGGGGAGGACCCCAACTGGGGTCGCGTCGTCGCCCAGGTGGGGACCACCTCGGCGGAGTTCGACCCCACGACCATCGACGTCACCATTAACGGCGTCGAGGTGTGCCGGGCCTCCGGTCCGTTCGCGGACCCCGCCGAGGTGGTCTTCGGACGCGAGGTCGACGTCGTCATCGACCTCCACGCCGGGGACGCGACGGCCACCGTCTGGACCTCGGACCTCACCCACGATTACGTCGAAGAGAACAGCGCCTACTCCACATGAGCACTCAGCCCGACTTCTCCACGAAATCCACCGCCGCCCGCCTCGCCGCCGCCCAGGTCAAGGCCGAAGCCCTGACCGAGGCGCTGCCGTGGATCAAGACCTTCGCCGGGGCCACGATCGTCATCAAATACGGCGGCAACGCGATGATCTCCCCGGAACTCCAGCAGTCGTTCGCCGACGACATCGCGTTCCTCCGCTTCGCCGGCATCCGCCCCGTCGTCGTCCACGGCGGGGGACCGCAGATCTCCGCGATGCTCGCCAAGCTCGGCATCGAATCCGAATTCAAAGCCGGACAGCGGGTGACGAGCGAGGAAGCCGCCGAGGTCATCCGCATGGTCCTCGCCGGCCAGGTCAACCGCGACATCGTCTCCCGCATCAACATGAACGGCAACGCCGCGATCGGGCTCTCCGGTGAGGACGCCGACCTCCTGCTCGCCCACAAGACCGTCGCCGAGGTGGACGGACAGACCGTCGACCTCGGCCGGGTGGGCGAGATCGCCGAGGTCAACACCACCGTCCTCACCGAACTCCTCGACGCCGGCCGGGTGCCCGTCATCTGCTCGATCGCCGCGGAGATCGGCGGGCAGGCCGGCAAACCGCTCAACATCAACGCCGACCTCGCCGCCTCCGCCGTCGCGAAGGCACTCAAGGCACAGAAGCTCATCATGCTCACCGACGTCCCCGGCCTCTACGCGAACTGGCCCGACACGTCCTCGCTCATCTCCCGCATCGGACCCGACCGTTTGCGCGCCCTGCTGCCGAGCCTTGACGCGGGGATGATCCCGAAGATGACCGCGGCCCTCGAAGCGATCGAACACGGTGTGCAGCAGGCCCACATCATCGACGGCCGGATGGCGCATTCGCTGCTCCTCGAGGTGTTCACGTCCGAGGGCATCGGGACGATGGTCGAGGACACGGTCGTCGAACCCGCCCCTCTCGGCGATGGGCACCGGGGGCACGCCGACGAGACCGACGAGTATGCGGAGGCGAGCGATGAGTGAGACGACCTGGCGCGATGACTTCTCCCGCGTCCTCTCACCCGTCTTCGGGACACCCCAGCTCGACATCGTCCGCGGTCGTGGCTCCTACGTCTGGGATGCCGATGGGAAGCAGTACCTCGACCTGCTCGCCGGGATCGCGGTCAACGCCCTCGGCCACTGCCACCCCGCATGGGTGAAGGCCGTGTCCGAGCAGGCCGCGACGCTGGGCCACATCTCGAACTTCTTCACCTCGCCCCCGCAGATCGCCCTAGCTGAGAAGATCCACGAGATCCTCGACTTGCCCGAAGGCTCCGCCGTGTTCCTCTCGAACTCTGGCGCCGAGGCGAACGAAGCCGCCCTGAAGATGGCCCGCCGCGCTGGCGGTGGGGGACGCCCGATCATCATCGCCGTCGACGGCGCCTTCCACGGCCGGACGATGGGCGCCCTGTCGCTCACCGCGAAGGCCGCCTACCGTGAGCCCTTCGCCCCCGGTGTGCCCGGCGTCGTCCACGTGCCCTTTGGTGACGTCGACGCGCTCGCCGCGGCGATCAACGACACGACCGCGGCCGTGTTCATCGAACCCATCCAAGGCGAGGTCGGCGTCCGCACCCACCCCGCCGGATACCTGCGTGCGGCCCGCGAGCTCACCTCGGCGGCCGGGGCCCTGCTCATCCTCGACGAAGTGCAGTCGGGCATCGGGCGGACGGGGAACTGGTTCGCCCACCAGGATCCCTCGATCGGCGAAGGCGTCGTCCCCGACATCATCACCTCGGCGAAGGGCCTCGGCGGCGGCATGCCGATCGGGGCGACGATCACCGTCGGCACCGAAAACACCGGCCTGCTCTCGGCCGGTCAGCACGGGACGACCTTCGGCGGCAACCCCATCGCGTGCGCCGCCGCGCTCGCCGTCCTCACCACGATCGAAACCGAGGGACTGCTCGATCATGCGGGACGCCTCGGCGAACAGCTGAGCACTGAACTCGCGAGCGTTCCCGGCGTCGCCGGGGTCACCGGGCAGGGACTCCTCCTCGGAGTCGAACTGGCCGGGGACAGTCCCGATGCGAAGGCCGTCGCCGCCCGGGCGCTCGAGGCGGGATTCATCGTCAACCCGGTCACCCCCGAACGCCTGCGCCTCGCCCCGCCGCTCAACATCACGCACGAGGAGATCGCCCCGTTCCTCACCGCCCTGCCCGACCTCCTCACACACGACTGACTAGGACCACGATGACCCGCCATTTCCTCAAGGACACCGACCTCAGCCCCACCGAACTCGCCGAGGTCCTCGACCTCGCCGCCGAGCTCAAAGCCGACCCCTACTCGCGGACCCCGCTCGCGGGACCGCAGACGGCCGCGGTGATCTTCGACAAGACCTCGACCCGCACCCGCGTCTCCTTCGCCGCCGGCATCGCGGCCCTCGGCGGGCAGCCGCTCATCATCAACCCCGGTGAGGCGCAGCTCGGGCACAAGGAGTCCATCGCCGACACCGCCCAGGTCATGGCACGGATGGTCTCGGCGATTATCTGGCGCACCTACTCCCAGGCGGGGCTTGAGGAGATGGCCGCGCATTCGACCGTGCCGGTCATCAATGCACTCTCCGACGACTTCCACCCGTGCCAGATCCTGGCCGACCTGCTCACGATCCGCGAACACCGCGGGAAACTGGCGGGGCTGACGATGAGCTACTTCGGCGACGGGGCGAACAACATGGCGAACTCGTACGCGCTCGGCGGCGTCAACGCCGGCATGCACGTGCGCATCGCCGCCCCCGCCGAGCACCAGCCCGACGAGGCGATCGTCGCCGAGGCGAACGCCCTGGCCGCGACGACCGGCGGATCGCTCACGGTCACCGACGACCCGGTGGCGGCCGCCTTCGGTGCCGACGTCCTCATCACCGACACGTGGGTGTCGATGGGTCAGGACGCAGCCGGCCGCGACGATGACGCGTCCCCGTTCGTCAAGTACCAGGTGACGCAGGAGCTCATGAACTCAGGCAACGACGCGATGTTCCTCCACTGCCTGCCCGCCTACCGGGGCAAAGAGGTCACGGCCGAGGTCATCGACGGCCCCGCCTCGGCGGTCTTCGACGAAGCCGAGAACCGCCTCCACGCGCAGAAGGCCCTGCTGACGTTCCTCCTGGAATCGCGATGAGCGAGAACAGCGTTCCTCACCCCGGCGCTGCGCCGCTGACGAAGACGGCCCGGCAGCAGAAGATCATCGACCTCATTACCCGCCGGTCCGTGCACTCGCAGATCGAGCTCGCCGATGAGCTCGCGACGCTCGGGATCTCCGTCACCCAGGCGACGCTGTCGCGCGACCTCGCCGAGGTGGGGGCCGTGAAGATCCGGTCGACCTCGGGATCCGTGTACGCCGTCCCCGGTGAGGGCGGCGATCGCAGCCTTCAGCAGTCGACGGGGGACAGCCTCGATGCGAAGCTGCCGCGGCTGCTCGAGGAGCTGCTCGTCTCCGCAGCCGCGCAGGACTCGATGGTCGTGCTGCGCACACCGCCGGGGGCCGCGCAGTATCTCGCCTCCGCGATCGACCGGTCGTCGATGTCGGGGATCTTCGGCACGATCGCCGGCGACGACACCGTCCTCGTCATCGCCGATGCCGCGGTCGGCGGGCAGGCGCTCGCCGAGACGTTCCTCGAATTGGCCGCCGGTGGGGTCGGGGACGGGTGAGGGGGCGGCGTGGTTGTGGCGCGGATGACGGGCGACAGAGGGCGCCGATCCACGCGAACTCTGCGTCGATCCACGCGTACCTTGGCCCGATCAACGCGGCGCCGGAAATCCGCGTCGCCCGCGACGCGGAATCCGGGCCCCGCGTGGAACGAGCGGCGAGGTGTCCGGAGCGCGGTGAGCCACGCCTGGTTCGCAGAGCGGGCCTCGATCCACGCGAACTCTGCGTCGATCCACGCGGCACCGGAAATCCGCGTCGCCCGCGACGCGGAATCCCTACCCCGCGTGGAACGAGCGGGCGAACGCGCCAAGCACCGCCTCGGCGGCGATGAGACAATGACTGACGATGACCGATCCCAGGTGGGATGCGGACGAACGGCCGGGAGACGGCACGAAAGGACGAGAAGTGAGTGAACGACTGAGCCTGTGGGGCGGACGCTTCTCCGATGGGCCGGCCGATGCGCTGGCCGCGCTGAGCAAGTCGACCGACTTCGACTGGCGCCTGGCCCACTACGACATCGCCGGGTCGAAGGCGCACGCCTCGGTCCTCAACCGGGCGGGTCTGCTCACCGACGATGAGCTCGCGGGGATGCTCGCAGCACTCGATGAACTCGGTCGCCGGGTCGAGGCGGGGGAGTACGTTGCCGCCGAATCCGACGAAGACGTCCACTCCTCGCTCGAGCGGGGGCTCATCGAGATCGCAGGGCCTGAACTCGGCGGGAAGCTGCGGGCCGGACGCTCACGCAACGACCAGATCGCGACGATGGGACGGATGTACCTGCGCGATCACGCCCGTGAGATCGCCGGGCTTGTCCTCGACGCCGTCGATGTCCTCATCGCGCAGGCTGAGGAGCACCCTGAGGCGCCGATGCCCGGGCGCACCCACCTCCAGCATGCGCAGCCGGTGCTGCTCGCCCATCATCTCCTCGCCCATGCGTGGCCGCTGCTGCGCGATGTCGAACGGCTCGCCGACTTCGACGACCGTGCCGGGGTCTCCGCGTACGGGTCGGGTGCGCTCGCCGGGTCGTCGCTCGGGCTCGACCCGCAGGCCGTGGCTGCCGACCTCGGGTTCGCCGACTCGGTGGAGAACTCGATCGACGGCACCGCCTCGCGTGACGTGTTCGCCGAATACCTCTTCATCACCGCGATGATCGGCATCGACCTCTCGCGCCTGAGCGAGGAGGTCATCGCGTGGGCGACGAAGGAGTTCTCGTTCGTCACGCTTCACGACGCGTACTCGACCGGGTCGTCGATCATGCCGCAGAAGAAGAACCCCGACGTCGCCGAGCTCACCCGCGGCAAGGCCGGTCGCCTCATCGGCGATCTCACCGGATTGCTCGCGACCCTCAAGGCGCTGCCGCTGGCCTACAACCGTGACCTGCAGGAGGACAAGGAGCCGGTCTTCGACGCGACCGGCACCCTCGAACTCCTCCTGCCCGCGTTCACCGGGATGATCGCGACGCTGACCTTCGACACCGAGCGCATGGCGTATCTCGCCCCGCGCGGGTTTGCGCTCGCCACCGACATCGCCGAGTGGCTCGTCCGCCGAGGTGTGCCCTTCCGTGTCGCCCACGAGCTCTCGGGAGCGGCGGTTCAGCTCGCCGAGTCCCGCGACGTCGAGCTGTGGGATCTCACCGATGAGGACTACGCCGGAATCTCTGAACACCTCACCCCTGAGGTGCGCGAAGTGCTCACGACGCTCGGCTCGATCGACTCACGGGATGCGAAGGGTGGGACCGCGCGCTCGGCCGTGGCCGTGCAGGTGGAGAACGCCCGCGCCGAGGTGGCCCGCCTGCGCGAGTTCGCGGAATCGCCGCGGAGCGTGTGAGGACCCGAAGTAGGTTCCCACCCTTGCATTTTTGAGCATCCGAGTGAGGCGATTTCGTTATTTTCCCGGATGCGCACGCTGTTCTGCGACTGTGTCGCGGAAGCTCCGAATTAAGTGATCGAATTCTTCGAATGAGTCGAGAGGGGCTGTGGATTAGTGGCTCATCGCAGTTGAGGGTGTAGTCGGGGTCTGAATCCGCCGGCCTCGAGTAGAGATCGGGCGATGTAGTGGGTGAGGTTG
>NZ_BAABNP010000024.1:0-26345 GCF_038429965.1 Brevibacterium ammoniilyticum | reverse complement strand
AGCGCGCGCCGACTACACCCTTCAGGCCGCGATCGCCGCCTGATCCACAAAGAGATCGTCTACGAAACTTGACACAGCCCAACTGTTTGTACCCGGCGACATAGGTGGGGAACGGCTCGGGCACCCGGCCCTGCTCGAACGCGGCCTGGTGCTGTTCCCAGATCAACAAGACGTTGTTGAACGACCGCGACCGGAACCGGGCAGCGAACCGGAGCGCGTCGGCCCAGTCCTCACCGGTGACCAGCCGTTCCACCGCTCCCGTCAGCTGCTCGTGCAGATTGTCGAGCCTCGCTTCCCGCTCCGCGCGGGAATCCTCCCTCGTCGCCATACTCCGGCCTCCTCCCACGAAGAGACCGGTCCCTACGTGAGACAGGGGATGCTCGGCTCCTCGTATCAGCGAGGTAAGCCAGGCGCATCCAGCGCGTCGCGACGATCAACGAACGTCCGAATCGGTACGTCGGCCATCAGGACAACGCGGAACGCCTGGACGTAGAACCACCGGACTACCCGCTCCGCACCAGCCCTGCCTAGAAGAAGTCTCGGATCATGCGGATCTCACGCTCGAAGACGCTCAGATCGCGTCCAACTGCCGTGGGCGGTGCTCACGGCGGTAGGCGCTCGGCGTGATCCCAATCAGCGAACGGAACATCCGTGCCGCTGACCCGCGATGTGCCCACCCCACCAGGCGCTCAGCTGCCTCGACCGACAGGTCTGTCTCCCGCAACAGCCGGGCCAACTCCTCACAGCGCACCATCGTCTGGTACGCCCGCGGGGTCTTCCCGTACGCGGTGGTGAACATTCGTACCAGCTGCGACGGCGACAGATGCACCATCCCGGACAGCTCCTTCAGAGTCCATGCCCGGGCCATCTCCGAGACCAGTACCTCCGCTACCGTGCGTGCCTCAGCCCGTACCGGGGCGAAGCGGCGTGCGCGTGGCAGTGCCGCCCGCGCATGGGCGGCCACCTGAGTCGACGGAGCCCAGGCGGCATGCGACGTGATCGTGGGAGCGATCAAGGAGACCAGGGAGTACCACAACCCCAGGATCCGGTAGTAGTTGTCCACGAACTGGCCGGACTCGCTCAGCGCGACCAGTTCGTCCAGGGATGCTCCGACCGAGAGGATTGCGGTCTCGTCCAATCTGAGGATGGTCCACGGGCGCGCGCACACCGAAGCGAGGATCCGAGCCGCTTCGAAGCGATCCTTGACCTGCCCCACGTGCTGCCAAAACAACATGTCCGTGGCGTAGTCGGTGTCCAGATACACCGTGGTTGTGCGGATCAGCCCGTCCGGGGCGCTTCCGCACATCGTGTTCGCACCGAGGAAGAGCACATCGCCGGCCCGCACCGCATCGCTCAGATCCCCGGACAAGATCGCGCTGCCGGCCCGGATCACGATAACCTTCACACAGTCATACGCCACCGGAGCGACAGCGCGGCGCAGCGACCGATTTCGCGCGAGCAACGGCTGGAACTCCATCCGAGAGTTGGGCGCTCTACGACTTCACGAGTCGGCTGATCGCGGCAAACGATTCGATGAGCTTTTGATCGACGTCATCGGCACCGTTGTGGATCGCGTCGGTGACGCAGTGTTTGAGGTGGTCGTTGAGAAGCCCGAGCGCGACTCCTTCGAGGGCCGCGGTGATGGCGCTGATCTGGGTGAGGATGTCGATGCAGTAGGCGTCTTGTTCGACCATTCTATGGATCCCGCGCGCCTGCCCCTCGACTCGCTTCATCCTCGCCAGGTAGCGGTTCTTGTCGTTGATGTATCCAAACGATGGTGTCGTCGTCATCGTGGTGTCTTTCTCTGAAAGCATCGGTGCGGGGCGGGTCGCTAAGTCCAGATCGCCCCGCCTCCCTGCTCCTGCGAAGGCACGGTCCAGCAGGGGACGGGGCGATCAGCAGAGGATGACTGCTCTCCCGTTAGGGGGCGGGCTGCATCTCGCTCTCGGTGACCCATTTGTGGTTGGTCATCGTCATGCCGTCGGCTTCGTAGTCGACGACGTAGACGGTCTCGTCGGTGGACGAGGCGATCGTCGCTTCGGCACCGTCCATGCCGTCCATATGGTCGGCGTTCAGGGTCGCTGTCGTGCCGTCTGGAAGCTGCTCGTCCTCGACGCCTTCGAGTTCCTCCTGGACGACCCACTTGTGGTCGGTGACGGGATCGCCACCGCTCGTGGGCGTGTAGTTCACGGAGTAGGTGAAGGTGTCATAGGCGCCTACGATGGTCGCGGTCGCCCCATCCATGCCGTCCATGTGATCGGCGGTAAGGATCACTTCGGTACCGACGGGGTACATCGGATTGCTCGCCTCGGTCATGCCCTCGGGCACGGGACCGCCATCCATCGGGTGCTCCATAGCCCCGTGACCACCGGAGCCGTCTTGGCTTTGGGACGGCGATGGGTCCGCCAGCGGGTCGTCGGAGGCACAGCCGGCCAGTATCACCGTCCCGCCGAGGACGCCTGCGGCGATGAGCGTCGAGATTCGCTTGTTCATACGAAGCTAGTTCCTTCCAAATAGGAGTCGTCGATGCGGAGTTTCAGGCCATCGCCGGTTCACGCTCCGGCGCCGACCGTGTCGGCCCGGGGCTGGTCTCATCGTCGGCGCGGGCCTTGAAGCTGCGCAGCCGCAGGCTGTTGGACACGACGAACACGCTGGACAGGGCCATGGCGGCTCCGGCGAGCATGGGGTTGAGTAGTCCGAACGCGGCCAGCGGGATCGCGGCGCTGTTATAGGCGAAGGCCCAGAACAGGTTCGTCTTGATCGTGCCCAGCGTCTTACGGGAGAGCCGGATGGCGTCGGCGGCGGCGCGGAGGTCTCCGCGGACGAGGGTGATGTCGGCGGCTTCGATGGCCACGTCGGTGCCGGTGCCCATCGCCAAGCCGAGGTCGGCTTGGGCGAGGGCGGGGGCGTCGTTGACGCCGTCGCCGACCATCGCGACGACCTTGCCTTGGTTCTGCAGCTCGGTGACGACGTCGACCTTGTCCTTGGGGAGGACTTCGGCGTACACCTGCTCGATGCCGACGTCGGCTGCGACCTGTTCGGCCACGGTCTGGTTGTCGCCGGTCAGCAGCACGGGGGTGAGCCCCAGCTCTTTGAACTGGGCGATGGCCTGGGCACTGGTGGGCTTGATCCGGTCGGAGACCACGAGTACCCCGCGGGCCTGGCCGTCCCAGCCGACGGCGATGGCGGTTTTCCCCTCGGCTTCCGCGGCCTGCTTCGCCGACCGCAGGTTCTCGTCGAGGTGCTGGGACCAGTCGGCCAGCAGGGACTCGCGTCCGGCGAGCACGGCGTGTCCGTCGATGACGCCTTGGACGCCCTTGCCCTCGATATTCTCGAACGATTCGGGCGTGGGCAGGTCGCCGACTTCGGCGGTGGCGCCGGCGGCGATGGCCTGGGCGATGGGGTGCTCGGAGGCATCCTCCAGGCCGCCAGCCAGCCGCAGCAGCTCGGCCCGGTCCACGTCGCCTGCGGTGTAGACGTCGGTGAGGGTCATTTTGCCGGTGGTGACGGTGCCGGTCTTGTCGAGCACGATGGTGTCGACCTTGCGGGTGGATTCCAGTACCTCGGGGCCCTTGATGAGCACACCCATCTGCGCGCCGCGCCCGGTGCCGACCAGCAGCGCCGTCGGGGTCGCAAGTCCCAAGGCGCAGGGGCAGGCGATGATGAGCACCGCGACCGCGGCGGTGAACCCCGCAGAGAGGGGGAACCCGGCGCCGATCCACGCCCCCAGGGTGGCGACGGAGATCGCGATCGCGATGGGCACGAACACGCCCGAGACCTTGTCGGCGAGGCGCTGCACCTCGGCCTTGCCCGACTGGGCGTCCTCGACGAGCTTGGCCATCTGCGCCAGCTGGGTGTCCGAGCCGACGCGGGTGGCTTTGATGACCAGCCGGCCCCCGGCGTTCACGGTCGCGCCGGTGACGTTGTCACCTTCGGCGACCTCGACGGGCACGGATTCGCCGGTGAGCATGGACGCATCGATCGCAGACGTGCCCGAGGTGATCACCCCGTCGGTGGCGATCTTCTCGCCGGGGCGGACGACGAACTCGTCACCGACGGAGAGCTCATCGATCGGCACACGGGCCTCGACCCCATCGCGCAGGATGGCTACTTCCTTCGCACCGAGCTCGAGGAGTGCGCGCAGGGCGGCGCCGGCGCGGCGCTTGGAGCGCTTCTCGAAGTAGCGGCCGAGCAGGATGAAGGTGATCACCCCGGCGGCGACCTCCAGATAGATCGAGGACAGGCCGTCGGTGCGGGCAATGGTGAACTCGAACGCGTGCGTCATGCCCCGGTCGCCAGCGGTGCCGAAGAACAGCGCCACCAGCGACCACAACAGGGCCGCGGTCGTGCCGACCGAGATGAGGGTGTCCATGGTGGCGGTGCCGTGCTTGAGGTTCATCCACGCGGCCTTGTGGAACGGCCAGCCCGCCCACACCACGACCGGTGCGGCCAGCACGAGGGAGGCGAAGCCCCAGTAGTCGAACTGCAGCGCCGGGACCATCGCCAGCGCGATCACCGGCACCGCGAGCACCGCCGAGACGATCAGCCGGGTGCGCAAGGTGCGCAGTTCGGCATCCTCGGCCGACTCGCCCTCGTCGCTGCCGCCTGTGCCTGTCTGGTTCTTCGGGGCGGGGAGGGCTGCGGTGTAGCCGGTCTTCTCGACCTCGGCGATCAGCAGCTGCGGGTCGAACCCCTCGGGCGCGGTGACGCTGGCCTTCTCGGTCGCGTAGTTCACGCTCGCGGTGATGCCGTCGAGCTTGTTGAGCTTCTTCTCGATCCGGTTCGCGCACGACGCGCACGTCATGCCCCCGATCTGCAGCTCAACGGAACTCGTTTGTGCCGTGCTGCCTGCTGGAGTGGTGTCAGTTGTGCTCATGGCTCTCGTCCTCCTCCTGTGGCTCGGTCTCGTCGTCGCCCGTGCCTGACGGTGCGCCCGATGCGCTGGCGCTGGTGGTGGTGTCGAGCACGAGCGGGGCGCTGTGGACCTGTCCGTCGACCTGGAAGTCGAAGTAGAGCAGGTAGCGGCCCGGGTTCGGGATCGTCGCCTCGAACACCACCTCGGGCCCGGAGGTCTCGCCCGCAGCGGGAGCGTCGCCGTGGGGATGCACGTGCAGGTAGGCCAGATCCCCGTCGCGTAGCGCGACGAGGTGTCCGAAGGCCCCCAGATACGGCTCCAACGTGGTGACCGGCTGCCCGTCGCGCGACACGGACAGCGTCAGCGGTGAGCCCTCACCGGCGACCAGGTCACCGGTCACCGTCACGGTGTACCCGTCGACCTCGGTTTCGGTGACCGGCCCGGTTGCAGGCTGTGCCTGGACATCACCGGAGACGCTCACCGTGGTCGACAGGGTCAGTCCCTCGCCGGTGGCGCCGGGCACGAAGTCCGCGAACACCCGGTAGGAACCGGCCTCGACCCACTCCCAGTCAATGGACCAGGCGCCGTCGGCATCGCGTTCGGGGTGGACGTGCCGGAAGTGCTGGCCGTCGGCGCGCACCACGATCAGGTGCAGCTCCTTCTCATGCTCCAGATCGAAGTCCGTCACCGGTGCCCCCGTGTCGTCGCGGACGACGAGGCTCAGCTCGCCAGCCTCACCGACCCGGTCCGGTGCACTCACATCGGTGAGAGCGAAGCCGCCCTCCGCCCTGGCCAGGCCGAGCGAGGACGCCCCGCCGCCTGAGTGATCCATGCCTTCCATATCGCCTTCTCCTTGAGTGTCGTCGTTCATGCCCGCATGGTTCGCAGGCGTGGTCCAGCCCTCCACGACGGACGGGGGCACGACCGCGTTCGCGGTCACCGCCGCGGTGCCGAACACCGCGGCCAGGCCCAGCCCGAACAGGCTCAGCTTCAGCGGGGCGCGCATCAGGTCCGCACCGCCTCGTACCCGGCCTCGTCGACCGCAGCCAGCACGGCCGCATCGTCGATGGGACCCTCGGCGGTCACGGCCAGACGCCCGTCGGCGGCGCTGACCTCGATACCGGTGACCCCGGCGATCTGCTCCACCTCCGAACGGATCGCGACCTCGCAGTGCCCGCAGCTCATCCCGGTGACGGCGTAGGTGTTCGTGTTCATCGTTCTTGTCCTCTCCGAACAGGTTGCGATACCCCCTAGGGGTATCAATGGTTGGTGGTGCTGGAATATTCCGTCGCGCCTTTCGCCGCGGAGCCGAGGCGCCTATGCAGGGCGTGCTGGAGTGCCGCGGTGGCGCATCCGAGCAGGCAGTGCAGCCCCGTCCGCACGACCGACGACCCGCTCGCGTGGGCGAGTGCGGTGCGGAGGCGACTCATGTGGTCTCCTGGTCGCTGGCGCGTCCGTGGGCGGTGAAACCTGCGCGTTTGTGGCTGCCGTCGCAGAACGGTTTGGTGGCCGAGTGCCCGCAGCGACACAGGAACGCGGTGCGACCGGGGAACTCGTAGGCGTCACCGTTATGGTCTACGACCTGGAAGGAGCCCTTGACCTGCAGGGGGCCGTCATCGACGGTCTTGATCGTCGCCTGCGGCTGCTGAATCTGCTCGGGTTCTGGGGTGCTGGTGGTCATGCGTCCTCCTGCATGGTTGCGACGGCGCGCGGGCCGCCGGAATGGGTGCTGGTCTGGTGCGGGTTCTCACGCTGCGTGGCCGTGGCGATGGCGCGGCGGTAGCGGGCCAAGCTTCGAGTCGTCCCGACTCCGGCCGCCCCTACTGTCTGTCCTTCGCGGGTGTAGGCGATGAGGAAGCGGCCCTCGCTAGGGTGGCCCTCGACGACGGCGGCGTGATCGGCCAGGTGAGGCAGGCCGACGGCGAGGATCTTCTGGTCGTACTGATCGGACCAGAACGAGGGCACCGCGGCATCCCGCTTCGCAGGAGCGCTCCCGGTGAGATCTGCCAGCAGCGTTGCGGCGGCGGTCTTCGCGTGCTCGGTCGCGTTCGACCAGTGTTCGACGCGGATGGACTCGGTGGGGAACAGGTGGTGCGGGGAGCGCGCCACGTCTCCTGCGGCGACGATTCCAGGCGATGGAGCCCCGGTCCGGTCGAGGGCGCGCAGGTGGGGATCAGTGTGGATGCCGTCGTCTGTGAGGACTTCCGTGTCGTCGAGCCATTCGGTGTTGGGGATGGCGCCGATGGCGGCGACCACGAGGTCGGCCTCGATCGACTCCCCGCCGGTCAGTCTCACCTGATATCCGTCAGCGGTATCAGCGACCTCGTGCGCGGCCTGACCGTCTCGGACATCGACACCGTGTTGGCGGTGTAGGTCGGTCACAAAGCGGCCCATCGCCGGCCCCAGGGCGCGTGCCAGCGGGTGGGATTCGCGAGCGACGAGAACAACCTGCCAGCCGAGTTCGCGGGCCGAGGCGGCGATCTCGGTGCCGATGAAACCGCCGCCGATGACCACCAGGCGTCCGGTATGCCCATGCAGTGCGGCCCGGAGTCGCCGGGCGTCATGAATCGAGCGGATCGTCGGCACCCGTACGAGGCCCGGTAGAGGCCGGGCACGCAGCCCGGTGGCGATGACGAGCCCGTCGAAACCACACCACGCACCGCCCCCCAAACGCAGGGCCCGCTCTCGCACCGACAGCCCCGTCACCTCGGTCGTGAGGCGGCGGTCGGCATCCAGTTCGGCCGCACCCGGCAGGCGTATGTCGGCCTCGGAGCGGGTGCCGGTGAGGAAGCCCTTGCTCAGCGGCGGCCGGTCGTGATCGCACTCGGGGTCCCGGTCGATCACCGTCAACCGGCCGTCGAATCCGGCATCCCGAAGGGCGGCGACCGTGCGGGTCCCGGCCAGACCACCACCGACCACCACCACGTGCTGCCCGGTTCTTGGTCTCACGACGCTCCTCCAATGGGGTCATCGCGAAGGGCCAAGGCCTGGACGGGGCAACTGCTCACCGCGTCTTCGACATCGGCGCGCAACGACTCATCCACATACGAGGCGACGCGGAGCACCCCGTCATCGTCGAGGTCGAAAACCTCTGGAGCGCTGAGCACGCACAGGCCATTGGACTCGCACCGCTGACGATCTACCTCCACTCGCACGGCAGCTCCTTCCACTCACCAACACAACTGCATCATCGATGTACGACTTGACTCATACCCTACAGGGGTATACCTTGTTGTCAAGTGGAAGTCGTGCACGAAGGTACAGGTTGACGTGGAAGCGGCGGCGTGACGGGCATGACGAGCCCCACCCTCGTGGGGGTCACCCACGACGCCGGGCGCCACCGTGACGGAGGCGCCCGGCCCCGCCCGCGCGGTGGGACATCCCCTGCGGGCGCCCGCCCGCAGGAAGTGAGTAACAGTGAGACGAGGAGTCGTATCCATGAGCACGAGCACGTACACCGTTGAGGGCATGACCTGTGGCGGCTGCGCCGGAAAGGTCACCAGCAAGGTCGAGCAGATTCCCGGCGTCACCGACGTCGATGTCGATCTGGCCACCGGTGGCATCACCCTGAGCGCGGACACCCCGGTCAGTGACGACGCCGTGAAGACGGCTGTCGAACAGGCAGGCTACAAGCTCGCCGCTTCCTGACCCGCGCTCTTGCGCCCCGGCCCGCGACCACCCCCTCTGCGCGGCCGGGGCGCGGCACGTCACCAGACCGCAGAGGGGACTGGTGGCCGAAGACGAGCACGATCACAAAGTTCGGAAGGCACTCTCATGAAACTCTTCGCGATCCGCGACTACCGGCACCTGTTCGGCGCGCAGATCATCGCCCTGTTCGGCACGGGACTTGCGACCGTGGCACTCGGTCTGCTCGCCTACGAGCTCGCCGGCCCCAGCGCCGGCGCGGTGCTGGCGACCGCGTTGACGATCAAGATGGTCATGTATGTCGTCATCGCCCCCATCGCCGGGGCCTACGCCGATCGGCTGCCGAGGCGAGCCTTCCTCACTCTGCTCGATCTCGTCCGCGCTGGGGTGGTGCTGGTGCTGCCGTTCGTCACCGAGGTGTGGCAGATCTATGTGCTCGTCGGAGTCCTCCAGGCCGCGTCTGCCGCGTTCACCCCGACGTTCCAGGCCGTCATCCCAGACATCGTCACCGAGGAAACCCAGTACACCCGGGCCCTGTCGGCCTCGCAGGTCGCCTCGACGATGGAGAGCCTGCTCAGCCCCGTACTCGCGGCCCTGGCGCTGGCGTTCATGACCTTCAACTGGCTCTTCGTCGGCACCTCCATCGGGTTCGTCATCTCCGCCGTACTGGTGCTGTCTACCCGAATCCCGAACGCGACCGCGAGCGGGCAGACCCGAGTCTGGGACCGGATCTCGTCGGGCATTCGCACCTTCGGTGCCACGTCCCGGCTACGTGGGGTGCTCGCGTTGAACTTGGTGGTCGCCTCGGCCGGGTCGATCGTGGTCGTCAACACCGTGAATTACGTCCGTGACACCCTCGGCGGCACCGAATCCGATGTCGCGTGGATGCTCGCCGCGTCCGGCGGGGGTACCCTGCTGGCCGCCCTGATCCTGCCGAAAGTGCTCGACCGTGTCGCCGACCGGCCGGTAATGCTCACCGGTGCCACCGTGCTCGTCATCGGAGTACTCGCGGCCATCACCATGATCCTGCTCGGCATCGTCTCCTGGGCGGTGACCGCACCGATCTGGGTGCTGATCGGTGCGGGCATGGCACTGATCATCACACCCACCGGTCGCGTCATCCGCTCCTCGGTCGACACCCCGGCCCTGCCGGCAGCATTCGCCGCACAGTTCTCCCTCTCCCACCTGGCCTGGCTGATCACGTACCCGATCGCCGGATGGGTCGGCGCCACGGCCGGACTCGGACCCGCCTGGATCACCCTCGGCGCTCTTGCCCTGTTCGGGGCGATCGCCGCACCGCTGCTCTGGCGACGCGAACCGACCCCAGCGGCCGACGCGACTGCCCCGGCCGAACAGCACGTCGACGCAGACACCGATCACACTGGTGTCCTGCAGCCCGTCGGAGCACCATCGCCCGGCGCGAGCGACGCAGCGGCGGAGGGAACCCTCATTGCTGGGCAGTGCTCCTGTGTCCGCCCAGTCTAAGCGGGACTGACGTTCGCCGCCACCGCCTGGTCTGGTTCAGGCAGTGGCGGCGAATGCCTGTGCCAGCGTGGCGTTGATGTAGCGGGGAGCGTCGGCAGGTCGGAGCCTACCGGCCGTCGATTCTGCGGCGGCGGCGTTCATCGCCGCGTGAGTGACCGCGAGCAGCCAGTCCACCGGCAGGTCACCGCGGAACACATCTTCGGCCTGTCCGCGTTCCAGCAGGCCGCGCATGCGGGCTTCGGCCTTTTCGTGCATCTGCCGGATCCGGTGCGCCGGGACCTCTTTCTGTGCGACCACGAGCAGGCCGCTGACCTGGTCGAGCAGTGACCAGCTCGACTCGATCAGCCGGGCCAAGGCTGCGGCTGGGTCGCCGTCGAGGTCCACGGTCGACAGGACTGCTTCGGCACGCTCGAGGCCGTCGACGAGCGCCGCATCCAGGAGCTCGGCGCGACTCTTGAAGTGCCCGTACAGAGTCATTCGGCCGATGCCGGCCTCGACGGCGATATCAGCGATCGACGCGTCCGGGTTCTTCCGCAGCGCGATCGGGGTCGCCGCGAGAATTGCCGCGCGATTGCGCAGTGCGTCCGCACGCTGATTCACGGCCCGCTCCGCAGCCGGCTTCGACGCATTCTTCTCGCGCTTGCGAGCGCCAGGCTCGCCCGCCGTCGTGGCGCTCGATGCTCCGCCTTGCTGGGCGGCATCGGCCCCGTCCCCGGCGGTGTTCTGCTTCGGCATCGCTGACTCTCCTTCACCCCACGACAGATCCCAACTTATCTCGTACGGGAATGAATGAGATAGTAGCATGGTTACAACTCGTACTCGCATGCACGAGTTAAGCCGGGCGAGGTTCCACACCCGCCCACGAGCCCAAGGAGGGAACGATCATGAAGACCACACGCGCCCCAGGGGGTGCATCATGACCGAGCACCAGCAACCAGCCGTAAAGACCGGCGCGAAGCAGTGGTGGGGGCTCGCGGTCCTCGTGCTGCCCTCGACGCTGCTGTTCATGATGCTGACGATCCTGTTCCTCGCGGCCCCCTCGATGGCGGCGGACCTCGGACCCACGAGCACGCAGATGCTGTGGATCCTCGACATCTACGGGTTCGTGATGGCCGGGTTCCTCGTCGCGATGGGCGTCCTCGGCGACCGGGTCGGCAAGCGTCTGCTCATGGTCATCGGCGCGATCCTGTTCGGAGCCTTCTCGATCGTCGCCGCACTCACCACTGATCCGGGCATGATGATCGCCTGGCGGGCGCTGCTGGGACTGTCCGCGGCGATGATGGTGCCCTCCACGCTCGGGCTGATCTTCGTGATGTTCGCCGATGCGAAGGCTCGCGGCGTCGCGATCGGGGTATGGGCCGGCGGCATCTCCGCGGGCGTCGCACTCGGCCCGCTGCTCAGCGGCGTCCTCTTGGAGGGCTTCGGCTGGCAGGCGACGTTCCTCGTCGCCGTCCCGGTCATGGTGATCGTCGCGATCGGCGCTCCGCTGCTCCTGCCCGAGCACAAGGACAAGGCCGCGAAGATCGACCTCTTCAGCGCCCTGCTGCTGGTCGCCTCGCTGCTCGCGATCATCTACGGCATCAAGCGCTTCGCGACCCAGGAGCCCGCACTGCCCTCGGTCGGGCTGCTCGTTGCCGGAGCCCTGGTCGGGCTGTGGTTCATCATCCGCCAGCTCCGCGCGACCCAGCCGCTGCTCGATGTGCGGCTGTTCGCGAACAAGACGGTCAGCGCCGCGCTGATCGTGTTCATGCTCGCCGCCGCCGCCCTGGGCGGGGTGTACTCCCTGTTCACCCAGTACCTGCAGTCCGTGCAGGGACTCTCGCCCCTGCAGGCCGGGTTCGCGATCCTGCCCGCCGCGGCCGTGTTGATCGTGGTCTCCACCCTCGCACCGATCTTCGCCCGCAAGTTCCGCCCCGGGAACGTGATCGCGATCGGCCTGGCCACCCAGGTCATCGGCTACGTGCTGTTCACCCAGCTCGACGAGGGCACCGGTCTCGCCCTGGTGATCGCGAGCTTCGCGCTCACCTACCCCGGCGTCGCACCCGCCATGGCGCTCACCACCGACCTCGTCGTCGGATCCGTGCCCCCGGAGAAGGCCGGCGGGGCCTCAGGCCTCGCGACCACGGCGAACGACCTGGGCATCTCCCTCGGTGTCGCGATCATCGGCAGCATCGGGATCGTCGCCTACCGTTCCCAGATCACCGCGCTCCTGCCCGATGGGCTGCCCGCCGCGGCCGAAACGGCAGCGACCACCAGCGTCGACGGGGCCCTCGTGGTCGCGGAAACCTTGCCCGGTGACCTCGGAACCGCGCTCACCACCGCCGCGCAACAGGCGTTCAGCAGCGGCCTCAATACCGCCGCGATCGTCTCCGCCGCGATCGCGGCGCTCACCGCGATCATCGCCGCCACCCGGCTCCGCCACATCCGACCCACCGGCGAGGAGACGCCGGGGGCGTAAACCGGGCCACCAGCGCGGGCGTGATCCTTCACAGTTCACGCCCGCGCACGGCGGTCCGACCAACCCTGGACCAGGCGCCCGAGCCTGTCCACGGGCATGACAATCCCGTTGATCGCGGGGCGGAACGCCATGGAGAGCGCTGTGCACGCTTCCAGCGCCGCGGAGGGGGCCTTCGAGGCGGCGCCAGCGAGCGGACCGCGGCTCGCATGTATCCGTTGAGCGCTATCTCGTGCACAAGTGTCCAACTTCTGTGGTACGGTAAGTCAAACATCATTGTTTGACTACTGGAGGTGGATGCATGCGCGATGCCCGAGCGCCTCGACGAACGGATGCGGTGCGAAACGCTGAACGCATCGTTGAAGCGGCGGTGCTCCAGCTCCGTCAGCGTCCGGACGCAACGATGACGAGCATCGCCCGTGCTGCTGGGGTGGGGCGGGTGACGTTGTACGGGCACTTCGCGTCACGCCGTGATCTTGTCGATGCGGCGATCGTCCGTGAGCTGGCGGATGCGCAGCATGCGCTGGACGAGATGATCGGCTTCGACGACGCGGAGTGGGGTCAAGTCCCGTGGTGTGGTGTCATTCCGTTGCTTCCTGGGGTGGGTGGTGGTCAGGCGGTGAGGTAGAGCTCGGGGCGTGCGGGCTCGGCGGTCTCGTGGAGGGTGTGGACGAGTTTGCGCATGGAGATGTCGGAGAAGTAGCGGCGTTCGCCGTAGGACCATTCCTCGTGCTGTTCTTGGAGGACGGCGCCGATGAGGCGGGTGACGCTGTCGCGGTCGGGGAAGATCTGGACGACGTCGGCGCGGCGTTTGATCTCCCGGTTGAGGCGCTCGATGGGATTGTTTGACCAGACTTTCTGCCAGTGCTCGCGGGGTAGCGCCGCGAACCCGGTGAGGTCCGGTTCGGCGGCCTCGAGCATGGCGGCGATCTCGGGGAATGAGCCGCGGAGGCTGTCGGTGACGGCCTGGTATTGGGCGGTGACGGCTTCGGTGGTGGTCTGCGCGAAGATCGTCGAGATCAGCGCGTTGACCGGCTTGGAGCGGGCGGAGCCAATCTTCTGGGTGACGTTGCGGGCGAAATGGACCCGGCATCTCTGCCATCCCGCGCCAGGCAGGATCGCCTTGACCGCGGCTTTCAGGCCGGCGTGCGCGTCGGAGGTGACCAGGATTGCGCCGAGCGGGTCGGCATCGGTCGCGACCTTCAGTCCGCGCTCGCGCAGCGAGCGGAGGAACTCGGTCCAGAAGTCCGTCGTCTCCGCGTCGCCCAGCGCCATTCCGAGGATCTCCCGCCGGCCTTCGCCGCTGACACCGGTCGCGACGACGAGGGCCTGCGAGACGACCCGGCCGCGATGGCGGACGTCGAGGTAGGTGGCGTCGAGGAACAGGTAAGGGAACCAGGTGTGATCGATCCGCCGGTGCAAAAACTCGTGGACCGCTTCGTCGATCTCGCCGCAGATCCGCGACACCGTCGAGCGGGAGATGCCGGTGTCGTTGCCCAACGCGCGGACCAGATGCTCGACCTTGCGGGTGGACACCCCGTCGATCCAGGCCTGGCAGATCACCGCGTAGAGCGCCTTATCGACCCGCCGCCGCGGGTGCAGCAGCGAGGGGAAGAACGACCCCTCCCGCAGCTTCGGGAGCTGAAGGTCCACCTCCCCGGCCGGGGTGGCGAGCGTCTTCGGGCGGGTGCCGTTGCGGCGGGTCGTCCGCTCCGGGGAACGCTCGTAACGGGCGGCGCCGATCTTCGCCGTTGCTTCCGCGTCGACGAGGTCTTGCAGCCCGGCCTGCAGCATCCGGCGGAACACGTCCTGATGCGCGAGCTCGGGATCGGCGAGGACTTCGCCGATCAGCGTCGAAAGGGCAGACTGGTACTGGGTCATCGTGGGATCTCTGCTTTGCTTCTTGCCGGAAACAACTGGTCATCCCACGGTGGCCCTTCAACGTCTACGACGACGAGAACCCCGCAGGAAATGACACCACCCTATGGGACTCACCCCGGAGTGGGCGCTGAGCCAGGTGCTTGAACGGAGCTGGCTGCTCATGGATCAGTCGCGAGCACTGGTGACGGCGGCCCGTGAGGAACTGCCGCCGGATCGGTTGTGGGAACTGCACCAGGTGCCGGCGGCGCGGGTGATGAAGCTGATCCGGCGAGGCCAGGACGAAGGCGCCTTCCGCACGGATTTACCGATGTGGTGGCTCATCGCGGTTATCCATCAGGTCTTCCACGCCGCTCCCGCTGACTTCACGCTCGGCCACCGCACGGACCCGTCCCGGATGCCCAAGCTCATGACCGAATCCGTGCTCGCCATGCTGCGGGCGCCCAGACCCTCACGGTAAGGAGTTGCCTGAATGCAGCGACCGACGACCACGTACATCCTCGATCAGATCGCGCTTCATGCGCAGGAGCAGCCAGATGCCACGGCGATCGAGCATGGCTCCAGGCGGGTGACCTATGGCGAGCTTCCTTCGCTGATCCATCGGGAAGCTTCAGTCCTGCGCGAGTTCGGGTTCCCGGCTGGCTCTCCGGTCATGGTGGCGCTCCCCAGGGGTCCGGAGCAGGTGGTGACCATGCTCGCACTCTGGTCGGCAGGTCTCGCGTTCCTCCCGGTTGATCCGAGCGACCCGGCCGCGCGATTGGCCGAGATCCACAACGCCACCGGTGCGGTGGCCACGATCCTAGCGTCGGAAGACCCCGCGGCCGGCGCGGGTGCGACGCGACTGGATGTTCACGACTCCGCTGCGAGGTCTTCGGGCGGTCTGGCTGCGTCCGCCTATGTGATCTTCACGTCTGGCTCGACAGGAACGCCGAAGGGCGTCGTCGCCTCGCACGAAGCGTTCGTCAGTCTGATCGCGCTTTTGGTCGAGAGATACGCGATCACTCCGGCAGACCGGGTGTTGCAGTTCGCGGCTCCCACCTTCGATACCGCGCTCGAGCAGATCGGCGTCACACTCGCGGCAGGTGCCGCCTTGATCCAGCCGGACTCGCTTTGGGCGCCTTCCGAGTTCGCGAACTTGCTCGTTCGCCACCGAGTCAGCGTCATGGATCTCACGCCGAGCTACTGGCGTGCGGTGGCGGCCTTCGAGTCGGCGAGCCTCCCGCACGACACCGATCAGGTGCGGCTGGTGATCCTCGGCGGCGCCGCCGTCTCGAACCAGGATCTGCTCAGCGTGCATGACCGTTACGGGCAGGCCCGGATCATCAACGCCTACGGGCTGAGCGAGACCGGCATCACGTCCTGCTTGTCGGAGCCCGATATGACGACGCTTTCCCCCGAGGGCCCCGCCGCAGTCGGGAAAGCGGTGCCAGGCGCGGTAGTCGCGATCCTTGACGAGAACCACGTGCCGATTCCAAGCGGAATGACCGGCAACGTCGCGATCGGCGGTCGCCTCGCGATCGGTTCGTTGACCGACAACGGCCAACTCGCCACGTTGGACACTACCCAGTTCGCTGGCCAACCGGTCTATCTCACCGGCGACACCGGGCACTTGAACGCGGAAGATGCTCTGGTGGTCGACGGCCGCGCGGATCGGCAACTCAAGGTCCGCGGCTTCCGCATCAGCCCCGATGAGGTCGAGGACGTGCTCAGGCGCAGCCACGCCATCAGCGATGTCGCAGTGATCGCGGACACCACCTCGCTGCAGTTGCACGCCTTCTACACCGTCACCCCCGGGCACGCGGACCCGGGCAGCGACGCCCTCGTCGCGACGGCGAAACAGGCCCTCCCCGCCTACAGCGTCCCCCATCGTGCGGTCGTCCTCGACGCGCTCCCACAGACCACCCACGGAAAGACCGACTACCGCGCCCTCGCGGCGTTCCTTACGTCGAACAGCGCCGACGCGGCCACTCCCTACGAGCTTCGCTCATCTATCGAACGGGCGATCGCCGGAGTGTGGACAGAGGTTCTCGGCATCAGCACCGAGCAACTGGGCGCGTCGTTCTTCGATGTCGGCGGTACGTCGATCACAGCGGCCGAGCTTGTTGCCCGTACCCGGTCCAGTCTCGGCATCCATGTCCGTTTCGTGCGCGGCCTTATCGAACGTCTCCTGACCACGCCCACGTTCCCCGCATACTGCGCCGCCGTCGAGGAGGCCCGTGCAGGCGTACTCCAAGCCGAAGAGATGCCACGCGAAGCCATGACCGCGGACCTCCGCCGACCCGCCACTCCCACACTGCAGCCGCTCGCGGAGTCGGAGTTGACCTCGTCGTCGGTGATCTTGCTCACCGGGGCCACCGGGTTCCTTGGTGCTCATCTACTCCCGCGTCTGCTCGCGCACACTCCCGCGCGTGTGGCGTGCCTGGTGCGTGCCGACACGGAGGATGCGGCCCGCGAGCGACTCCGTGGCGCGTGGAAAAAGTACGACTCAGCCCCTGACGTGCCCGACGACGCTTTTGACCGCATCGAGATCGTGCTCGGAGATCTTGGACTGCCGTCGCTCGGGATGTCCGCTTCAGAATTCGATGCTTTGGCGGCGCGCACGAGCATGGTGTTCCACTCTGGCGGGCTGGTGAACTTCATCTATCCGTACGCCGAGATGAAGCACGCGAACGTCGACGGGACGTACGAGCTGCTGCGGCTGGCGGCATATCGGGGCGCAGCGTTCCACCACGTCTCAACCATGGCCGTCATCGCCGGTCATGGTGCGGTCGAGGATCGATTCGTTCGCGAGGACGACCCTCTCGATCACCTCGATCAGTTGGGGGTCGGCTATGTCGAGAGCAAGTGGATGGCCGAGCATCACGTACGCAAGGCCGCAGATGCGGGGCTCCCCGTCGCTATCTATCGAGCCGCTGATATCTCAGGGCACTCCCTCCGGGGCACCTGGAACACCACGACCGAGATGTGCTGCATGAAGCGGTTCATTCGTGACATCGCAGCGATCCCGGTCGCAGAACTCCCCATGGACTACACCCCTGTCGACGTGTTCGCCGACGCGATGGTGCACATCGCCACGACTCAGCCGGCGAACGGACGCGTTTTCCATCTCACCAACCCCCACAAATCTCACATCTCCGTCCTCCGCGACCGTTTGCACGCACGCGGCCACGAGGTCGGCGAGCTCGCCTGGCCCGACTGGGTGGCGCAGATGATCGACCTGGCCGTGGCCAATCCGCAGCACCCGATGACACCGTTCGCGCCCCTATTCATCGATCGCTCCCCGAACGGGAAGATGAGTGTGGCCGAGATGTACCTTGAGGACACGTACCCGGAGTTCAGTCGAACCAACGTCGAGGACGCTCTGGACGGGACCGACATCACCTTCCCCCAGGTCGACGGGCCCCTCATCGACCGCTATCTCGATTTCCTCGAGCGGGCGGAGTTCTTGTGAGCCTCCCATGGCACTATCTCGCCCGCGGACCGCTTCCCGACGAGGGCCCCGTTGCGTTCGATAGCGACCTCTCCGCGGAAAACGTCCATGCTGCCGCGCTTGCCGGGTTCTACTGTTTCCCCACATCCTCGTACGAGCAGGCACTGCTCAACGACATCCGCTACGGCGCCGACGTCGAGTCGGGCGTTCGGTGGGTCGACCACGAGGACCCTGACCCGTACGCGGTGGCCTGGCTGAACCCGGATCCCCGGCCGATCATCGATCTGAAAGAGCGCCGAGTCGGCCGCAGCATGCGCCGACTCGCTCGCCGGCGAACCGACTGGCGCACCACCATCGACCGGGCGTTCAACGACGTCGTCGCCAAATGCGCCCAGCATCACACGGGCGTCCAAGGCACGACCTGGATCACGGCCCCGCTGCGTGAGGCACTTCGTGACCTTCACCGGATCGGGATCGCTCACAGCTGCGAGGTCTGGGACGGCGACCAGCTCATCGGCGGCGCGTTCGGTTTACAACTGGGCGCTGCCTTCACCGCCGACTCGCAGTTCACTGGCATCGACGGGGCCGGGAAACTCGCCGTCACCGACCTCATGATCCGGTTTGCGCAGGGCGGCGGGATGCTCTTCGACCTTCAACATGACACCGCACATGCCCGATCCCTAGGAGCAATACCCATGCAGCGACCGCGCTATCTCGACGCCCTCCCACGCCTGACCACTGGCGATGCTGTGATCCACACCGAGCGCCGCTCCGCCGGACACATCGCGGAGCTGGTATCCGTATGAGCGTCGGAAACGACGAGGTCCAGGCTTTCTCGCTCGCACAGCGCCCCGACCTCACCGAAGCATTCGTCTCCCTGGATGTCGATTGGCCCGCATTCATCGAGTCGTCCCCGTTGCTGGTGTACTGGGGGCTCGACGTGCATCACCGGTACCAGTTCATCCTCCTCGATCGGGACACCCCCGTGGCGCGTGCAGCGGCCCTCCCCATCCACTGGAACGGCGACCCCTACACCTTGCCTGTTCGAGGCTGGGACGGCATCGTCGAACAGTCCTTGACCGATACCCACCGCGGAGCGACACTCAACACGTTGTGCGCCCTGGAAGTCGGCGTCAGCAACGAGCACGCCGGGCGAGGCCTCTCTCGCGTCGCACTTACCGCATTGCGCGACGAAGCGACCCGCATGGGCTTCGAGCACCTGATTGTGCCGGTGCGCCCCACCGGCAAGGCCGACTACCCGGATGAGCCCATCCACGTCTATGTCACCCGGCGGCGCGACGACGGCCTCTTCGCCGACAACTGGCTACGCGTCCACGAGCATCTCGGTGCCCGGATGATCGGCCTCTGCCCGACCGCTATGACCATCTCGGCACCGATCTACCGGTGGCGGCAGTGGACCGATCTCCCCTTCGACCGCTCCGGGACCGTCGCCGTTCCCGGCGCCATCGCTCCGGTGATGGTCAACCACCACCTCGACTTCGCCGTCTACGTCGAACCCAACGTCTGGATGGAACACACCTTGACCAATTTCTCTCGCCCTTCGTCTTCCCACCCCTCTGGAGGAAACGCACAATGACCGAGCTCGAAGATCGCGACACCGTCATCCGCCTGATCGGCGGCTACATGGTCTCCAACGCCATCCGCGCTGCGGGATCTCTCGGCTTGTTCGCCCTCGCCGACATCGACGGCGGCGTCTCCGTCGACGACGCCGCTCGCGCGGCCGGAATCGACACCGACCGCCTCACGCGGTTGATCCATCTCCTCCAACACGCCGGACTTGTTGGTCCGAGCGAAGACCGCATCAATCTCACATCACAGGGCCGGCTCCTGGTTCCTGGTCGCGAGGGGTCGCTATCCAACTTCGCCCAGAACTTCACCAGCCCGTTGTTCCAACGGCCCTGGGACCTCTTGGAGGACTCGCTGCGCACCGGGACCCCCGGTTTCGTGCTCACCCACCAGCAGACCGTCTACGACTACTTCGCCAGCGACGACGCAGCGAACACCCTGTTCAACGACGCCATGCAGGAAGAAGCTGCCGCGACGGCCCGACCGGCGGCCATGCTGATCTCGTTGGCTCCCGACGAGACGGTCGTCGACCTCGGCGGTGGGGACGGCACCTTTCTCACGACGCTGCTCCAAGCGAACTCGTCCGCCACCGGCATCGTCTTCGACAGCTCCGCCGGAGTCGCCAACGCCCCTCACGTCATCGAACGGGCAGGTGTCGCTGACCGCTGCACCAGCCAGGGTGGTGATTTCTTCACCACGATCCCGCGTACCGGTACCACCTACATCCTCAAAAGTGTCCTGCAGGACTGGGACGATGACCATGTCCTTCAACTGTTGCGCACCTGCGCCGAGCAGATCCCCGAAGGCGCACGGCTGATCATCATCGGCAACTTCATCCCGGACACCTTCGAGGACGACGCCGCGGTCGGATACCTCACCGACCTATGCATGCTGGTCATCAGCGGCGGCCGAGAACGCACCATCGCAGACCTACGCCGGCTGCTCGGCGCGGCCGGCCTGCCCACAACGTCCCTATCGCAACGTCGCATTGGTCCGCTCATCGCTGTCGAACTCACCAACGCCGCATGAGCATGCCGACTCGCCTCTTCGACCCCGATTCCGCCCTCGACCGGCTCCTGGCGGGACACCGGCCAACTCCTGAGCTCCCGCCAGGAGCACGCCCTCGGCTCAGCGCAGCAGAAACAGCGTTCCTCGACACGCTTCGGGCCTGGTGCGCGGACGATGCACTCGCTGCGCACGTCGAGGCATCAGCGCAGCTCCCCGACCGCCTCCTCGTCGAACTCGACGAGCTCGGAGCCTTCCGCATCACGATCCCCCGACAGTACGGCGGCCTCGGATTCTCTGATGCGTGTCTGCTCGGCGCGCTGGGCGTACTCTCCGCGGCCCACTCGACGCTGTGCGAGGTCGTCGCCGCCCATCAAGTCGTCGGGGCCGTGCGTCCGCTCGTGATGTTCGGCACCGAGGAGCAGCGCTCCCGTTACCTGCCCCAGCTGCTCCACTCGGCGTCCGCATTCGCATTGAACGAGGCTGGTCTCGGCTACGGTATCGGCCCGTTGAGCACTACGGCCTGGTTCGACGCCGACAATGATTGCTACCGAGTCTCCGGGACGAAGACCTGGATCACGAATGCGACCATTGCCAGTCATGCCGTCGTGCTGGTCGATCTGGCCCACACACCCACCTCAGCAGGAGGCATCACAGCCCTGTTGATCAGTTCCGATGACGCCGGCGTGGTCCGTGGCCCCCACAGCAGTTTCGCGGGCCTCCGCGGCCTGCCCAACGGACAACTCCACTTCGACGACGCTCGCATCCCCGCCGACCGCGCCATCGGCAGTACCGGAGAAGGCATCGACGTTGTCCTTGCCTGTCTCGCCGCATGCCGGGCGGCCCTGCCCGTAGCCTGCCTGGCTACAGTCACCACCTGCTTGGAGAACGCGTCAGCGTGGGCGCGTGAGGAACGCCAAACCACCCGCAACCTCTCCACGAATCCGCAGATTCAAGCTCACCTCGCAGACCTTACGACCACCGCCCTCATCGCGAACGCCGTCACCTGGTTCGCTCTTGAGCCGAGTTGCTCCACCCTCGATGCTGAGGCCGCGAAGGTCATCGTCAGCGAGCTGGCCGCACACGCCACAGACGTCGTCCTCCAAGTCGTCGGCGGGCGAGGATATGAAACCGCGGCCTCGGCACTTCTTCGCTCCGAACCTCCCAGCCACATCGAACGGATCTGGCGCGACACGAGAATCACCCGCATCTTCGACAGCTCCACCGAGATGCTGAAAGATCTCATTGCTCAACCGGTCGCTGACGCCCCGAAACTCCAGCACCTCGCGCCGTCCGCCGTGTCGGCGGACGCGACACCACCCACCCCTGCAGTCTCCGAACCCTGGATTGCCGAATTGAGCGCATCTCTGCACGAAAGTCTCGCCAGTGGCCCCGAAGACTTGCAACGACGTGCCGTCGCCGTCGACTGCGCCCTGGCGCTCTACGCCGCGCACTGCCTCGACCACTACCGCAGTCACCTCGGAGAAGATGTTGCCCCTACCACCGCCGCGTGGAACGTCGCCCTCGACGAGTTGTGCACCCAGGCTGAGGTCCATCTTCGCCGTTTAGACGACGCACCCAGCCGCGTCGCCCGCGCCGACCTCGCCGCTGAACTCACCTCTGGCGCTATTAACCGCACGGTGGCATTCACGCTGCCCCTGGCCGAGATCGGAGCCACCAAGTGACCAACACGATTCCTAGCGCTGAGCTCTCCGATAACCCGCTCGCCGCTGCCCTCAGCTCGGGCAGAGTCGCCACTGAAGACCTCGGCCCGTTGGCCTGGCATCTCAACGAACTCGTCGCCGCCAATGCTGCGTCGGCGGCGCTGATGGCACAACGCCACCACGGCTCCACAATGTCCGCCTTCTACACAGTGAGCGCGGCGGCGGAACAGGAAGCGCACCAGCTGCTCTCGCCGTTGATCCAGGCCTACCCTCCGCCAAGGGATAACGAGACGTCGCTCGACCCCCTCGCGTTGGCCTATCCCGGCCAGATCGCTCGGATCGCCGTCACCGGCACACCGTGGGACTACCCGGTGTGCTTCCTGCACCTGTGCCGTCCCTCAACCCGCAACTACCGGCAGCTCCACCAGGCGATGAGCAACACCAGCGCGTTCGACGATCGGCAACTCGAGCACTTCGAGTTCTTCGGTCACCTCGATGAGGAGGAGATCACCGCCGTCCAGGGACTCATCGCAGATACCCCGAACACCGTGCTCACGCGAGCACGCGAACTCGCCCGGCAACTGGCGACCTGCGAACAACTCTTCTGGGAACGCATGGTCCTGCTCTGCACGCCGCGCGGAGCCTCCGGTGTCTGATTCCGTCTTCGGTCCCACGCGCCACCCCGACCTGGTTCACCGAGCCGTCGAGATCATCTGTCGCGCCGGCTATCTCACCCTGGCGACCGCTGACTCCGCCGGTCGCCCCTGGGCGGCGCAGCTGCAGTATGCCTGGTTCACCTCGCCGCTCAGCCTGGTCTTCGGGTCACATGTCGAGGCCCGCCATTCGGTCGATATCGCAGCGAGTGGCCGTGCCGCCGCCGCTGCGTCGCTCCTACCCGGGGTGCGGGGTGGTCCTGACGGTCTCCAAGTTGCCGGGCCCTGCACAGCGCTGGGCGGAGCAGCGCTGGAGCTGCACGCTGCGGCCTTCTACCGGCAGATGTACGCCGATCCGGGCGAGGCCCGCGACCACGCGCTCTCTCCGGAGCAGCTCAGCGGCGACGCGCCTCTCCGGCTGTACGAGCTGAGGGTCGAGGAGCTTTGGATCCTCGACCTGGACCGTTGGGCCAAGGAACAGGTCTCGGCACGCGTTCAGGTCGAGTCCGCAGCGGTCGAGCAAGCACTCAGCGACCTCAACGCCACGGAACATGCACCGCGGTGAACACAAACCCACCGCCCTCTCGCCATTTCCCTACGAGGTCCTGACCACTCACGAGATTGCCTGCAGCGGGTGGGGAGCTGTCGAACCGTGCAGTGAATGTCCCGGTCTCCGGGTGGATGCGCACCGAGCAGCTGGTGTAGCCGATCCAAACCCTCGTCAACGGGAACCAGGCCTTGAAGATGGCCTCCTTGGCGCAGAACAACACGCGACCCCACGGAACAGTCGGGTCCATGTCGGACAACTCCCGCACCATCGTCCTATCGTCGTCGGTGGCGATCACGTCCAGCACCCCAGGCGGAAGCGCGCGTGCTGGTTCGACATCGATACCCAAGGCTCGAAAGTCGGACTCCCGGGCCACCGCGGCGGCACGGAGGTCCGCGCAGTGGGTCAAACTGCCCACGACGCCATCGGGCCAGATCGGTTCGCGATGCTCACCCGTTGGGATTTCTACTGGAGGCAAGCCGAGATCCTGCAGCGCAACCCTCGCACATTCTCGCGTCGTTCGATACTCCGCTTGACGCCCCATAGTCGCATCGGCAACGGCCGCTTCCTCTCGGGGCCACAACCGCGACGGCTCCAACTCGCTGGTAACGAGCACCGCACGGACCGGCTCGGGCATCAGATTCACGAACCCTGACGGTGCAGCCATCCCGTGCATGCGCCGTTCAGGGGTCTGTCAGAAAGTTTGTGTTTGCTTCATCGGCTACTGAAGACCTAGGCGGTCGCCGTAGGTCAGGGACAAGACGTTCAGGACGCTCTTCCAGCTGTTGATGCGTCCTGAGGGGTTGGGTCGGTTCTTCTCTCGGTGTCGGGCTGCCAGGTAGAGAACCTTGAGTGCCGACTGTTCGTCGGGGAAGTGGCCCCGGCGTCTGGTCGCGGCACGGAATCTGGCGTTGAGCGACTCGATCGCGTTGGTGGTGTAAACGATCTTGCGGACCTCGACCGGGAACGCCAAGAACGGCGTGAACTCCGGCCAGGACCGGCGCCACATCTCGATCATCGCGGGATAGGTCGGCTCCCACTGCTCGGCGAAGTTCTCGAACGCCGCCTCGGCCGCCTCGACGGTCGGGGCGGTGTAGATCGCCCGTAGTTGCTTGGTGATGGCCGACCAGTACTTCTTCGAGGCGTAACGAAGGGTGTTGCGGACCAGATGCACTACGCAGGTCTGCACCGAGGCTTGCGGCCACGTCGCCGTGATCGCGTCCGGGAGCCCCTTGAGGCCGTCGCAGCACACGATGCATGCGTCGAGGATTCCACGGTTCTTCAGTTCGGTCAGCATGTTGAGCCACTGCTTTGCTCCTTCACCGCCGGTGGGACCGACCCACATCCCGAGGATGTCGCGTTCGCCGTCGAGGTTGATCCCCATGGCGACGTAGACCGGCCGATTGCCCACCGTGGCCGCACCCGAGGCGGACCCGGCGTTGGCGCGGACCTTGAGCACGATCGCGTCGATGAGGATCACCGGGTAGACCGGGTCCAACGGGCGGGCCTGCCACTGGCGCATGTCGAGCAGGACCTGGTCGGTGACCTTGCTGACCAGGTCGCGAGAGATCTCGGTGTCGTAGACCTCTTCGAGGTGCGCGGCGATGTCGCCGGTGGTCATGCCCTTGGCGTAGAGGCTGATCACTGCCTCGTCGAAGCCGGCCAGCCGTCGCTGGTGCTTGGCCACGATCTGGGGCTCGAAGGTCCCCATCCGGTCCCGGGGGACGTCGATGGTGACCTCGCCGACCTCGGTACGCACCGTCTTCGGGCTGGTCCCGTTGCGCAGGTTCGCGCCACCGACCAGGGACCGGCCCACCGGGTCGCGCTTCTCGTAGCCCAGATGCTGGGCCATCTCGACTTCGAGCGCGGCCTGCAGCACCTGCCGGGTCAACGCCGTCAGCAGACCACCCTCCCCGGTCAGCTGGACGCCACGGTGGGCAGCAGACGCAACCAGCTCCTCAGCCAGCCGCGACATGTCAGAGGGATCAGAGCCGTCGCGAACCGGGACAAGCTCGCCAAACGATGAGTTCTCCGTCATGGACGTGATGTTCCTTCCGCCCACGGCCACAGCCGCGGACCTCACGCCGACTCAGAAACACAAAGTTCCTGACAGACCCCCGTTCAGTCCGAGACCATTGAGGTGGAGAGGATCAGCCGGTAGGAATCGGTGTGGTCGTCGCCGTCATCCACGATCTGCTCGATGGAGATGGGGTTGCGAACATGGTCAGCGGCCTCGCGCGGGGTCAGGGGGCTTGCATCTCGCCAATCACCCGCATCCTGATCCGCGATGCCGACCGCGGTGTGAAAGCCCATCTCTGTTCGCCTCCTTAGCCAACGCGACGAGAACCCGTGCAGCCTCGTACATCACCGTAGCGTCGAGCGCTGAGAGCCCTCTGGAGGGCATAACAACGCCCGCCTTGAAAGCGTGCCTCAAGCAATTCCCAACGCTGAGCATCGCGACGGTTGCTAGAACACGATCTGCAAGGCGTCGAGCGCGACGACCGCCTGGAGTGGTAAGACTCCGTTGCCGAGCGCGGTGTTCTGCTGGTTCAGAGTGAGCCCGTGAGCGGGGTCAGTGACCCAGCCTGTAGGGAGGCCCATGAGCCATTCCACGAACTCCGGTGCAGGGCGTGGTCCCGTGTCGTCGTTCAGGAGTGCGGGGGAGGGGGCGTTTCGTGCGGTGATGTGTTCCCAGCGGGCGATGGCGTCGGCGTATCGTCCCCACCGTCGAAGATGGTCTCGATCAGGGTGAACAAGGTCTCCGGCGCGTTCCTGTTGGCCGGTGAGCCATCCGGCCCGTGTAGGGCGTAGTCGATGATCTGGTGCGACAGTGCGACTGTCCCTCGACGTGCTCGCACCGTCTCCAGAGTCTCGCCGCCGCGGGACGAATCCGACGCGAGCGGAGTCCGGAACAGCGCCGGTGGGGTGTGCTGTGATGAAGACGCGGAAGCGATGGTGGGGGGCGCCGGCCAGTGCTGCCGGTAGGCCGACCCATCGAGCATCCATCCCGAGGTCGGCCAGATCGCCGAGAACGGCGCTTATGCGGAAGTTCGCATAAGCGCCGTTATACGGAGCGGGTGGTTATGTCTACCGGCCTGGGTGGGCGAGCCGCTCGGTGAGTCCGTAGCGGACGGTGGGTCA
>NZ_BAABNP010000023.1:0-35137 GCF_038429965.1 Brevibacterium ammoniilyticum | reverse complement strand
GATCAGCTAAGCAAACCGGGTATTGCCGTTGGGATTGCTGGGCACGAGCCTGATCCGAGACACACTTTCTGTCCTATAGCCCGCCGCTCGACGCTTTCGAGACCGGCATGGCCGATCGCCCACCGGAGGACGAGGGCGATCGCGACGGCATCGTCGGCGTAGCCGAGGACGGGGATGAAGTCCGGGACGAGATCGATCGGCAGCGCGAGGTAGACGAGCAGGCCGCCGAGCATCCAGCGTGTTCCCCGAGGTGTCCGCGGGTCCGTCGCCAAGCGTTTGACCAGGCGCAGCACGTCGGGGACGAGGCGGACGATCTCCTTCCAGTCGACCGACCGACCCATGCGGCGCGACTGGACCCAGAGGACGGCGATGAGGGCGACCCAGAGGAGGAGCAGACCGGCGACGATCGAGAGGACGATGACGAGCCAGTCGGGCATGGAGCACTCCAGTTCTCAAGGACAGGATCCGAGGGAGATTGTAGACCGGAGAGCGCATCCGGGTGAGATGAGTCCGTTTCGAGGGGAGTCGTCGGTTCGCGATCCGAGCGATCGGGACCAGACGAGTCGGTTTCCGCCGGATCGGTCGGGTCGCGACCCGATGCATCCGGCGGAAAGTGAATCGAAGCCGTGGGTGGCGCGCATCGGGGGTCGGGTGTGGCCGTGGGTGGGGTGTGCCGGTGGGCGCGGTGGGTCGTGCCGGTGGCGGTCAGCCGGTGGCCGGCTCCTCCGCATACGCCTGGGTCGTGCGGGCGAGGAGGAAGAGCCACGCGAAGAGCACGCCGGCTGCCATGGTCTCCATCCCGGTGAGGTTGTAGTAGCCCAGGGGCACCCAGAGGAGGATGGCTGCGGCGACGGCGGCGACGACCACGAACGAGGTGGCGGTGAAGTCCTTCGGCAGACCGGGCGCGAGTCGGAGCAGCGTGAGGAAGAAGGCGAGGAAGGAGACGACCATGCCCGCCCCGGCGCTGACGTGGACGGGGAAGTTCACCGCGTCGGGGACCGAGCCGACGACGATCATGCAGATGCCGATGGCAGCGAATTCCCAGGTGAGGATCGTGATGCGGCGAGGGTCGCGGATGCCGCGGTGGCGCAGCCCCAGGGCGATGTCGTGCCCGATGTGGTTGGCGAGCGTGGTGAGCAGGAGGCCGGCGATCTGCAGCGAGATGTTGAACTGGTACCCGTTGATTCCCGTGTCGTTGCCCAGACGGGAAAAGTGGAACTGCCACCACGTGGCCTCCGGGGACTGGATCATACTCGCCAGTGTGCCGAGGAACAGATCGGCGACGACGAGGCCCACGACGACGACACTCGTCACCCCGTCGGCGATGATCACCGCGAAATAGGCGCACGCCGCCGCGGCCGCCCCGGCGAGTGCGGCGCCGCCGAGCGGATCGACCGTGAGCCCGCGGAAACCGAGCTGGAAGATCTGGAAGACGGCGTGGACGATGATGCTCGCCACCATCGCCACCGCTGAGATCAGGGCGATGAGGTCGATGATGCGCTTGACCCATGGCAGCCTCCGCCGCCATGCGAGATCGGGCCGTCTGCTGCTGCGCAGATACGAGAGGGCGAACCCGAGCCCGGACGCGACGGAGGCGGGCCACGCCGCGAGGGCTCCGAGCGAGTCGGCCCCGCCGAGCGGCAGCCGTTGTCCGGCCATGACGAGGACGACGACGATCGCGGTGAGGACGAAGGCGACGACTGCGAAGCGAGTGGCCAGCGATTCGAGGCGGGTCTGCGGTGACCTCAGCGTCAGCGGTGCCTCACCCCGGCCGCGACCCGTGGTGAGAAGCCGGGGACCGCCTCGGCGGGGTGCGGACTCAGCCATCGGAGTCGTCACTCAGACGAAGGACGAAACGACCCTGTTCCGGGGTGTAGCCGAGGTCGGTGACGAGTTCGCGGTCGACCTCGGTCGTCATCTGGGTGAGGTCCGCGCCGCGGTTGATCCCCTGCTCGTGGACCCACCGGAGCATCGCCGCTCCGATGTCGGAGGTGATCGCGCGGAAGCCGGCGACCTCGAGGCGCAGCGTCCCGCCCTGGGAGAACCCGGGAACGAAGGTGAGCTCCATCGTCCCGACCACCGCACCGGATGCGTCCCGGACGACGGCGAGGTAGTGCGAGCGGTCCCGGGTGATCGCCGCGTGGAGGCGGTCGCGCACCTCCGTGCTCGGCATCTCCTCGCCGAGGAGGTCGAGGATCGCGGGGACATCGGCGCGCTTCGCTCGCGAGACCCGGAACTGCTCACCGTCGACGTCGAGGACATCGCCGACCGAGTGGGCGGCGATGTCCTGCATCCGTGCGACGAGGGCGTCGAGCCACCCGCCGACGTTCGCCCGTGCCTCCTCGGTGTCGGGATACCGGCAGCGCAGGTGCAGACCGTTCTCGTCGAGGATGAACCACAGCATCACCCCGTCAGTGCGGATCGTCGCCCCGACGTACTGGGCATCGAGCCCCGTCGAGTCGATCCGCACCGGAAGCCTGCGCAGGTCGAGCCACGAGATCGCGAACATCCCCGGGGCCTCGGGCATGCCGCCCCACGGGGCGAGCACCTCGGCGAGGGGATGCGAACCGAGTTCGATGGCCTCGCGCACCGACCGGGAAGTCGCCTGCGGGGCGGGATCGGTGACTTCGAGGACGGAGTTCGTGATGAACCAGCCGACGGCGTCGTTCCACTTCTCCTCGAAGCGGCTGTGGACGGGGAAGACCGCGCGCAGCGGGGCACCGCTGACCGTGCGGGTGACCTCCGCCATCGCCGAGAGCGCCAGGGTGAGCGTCGAGACGCCGTCGGCTCGCGCCTGCGCGGAGAACGCGGCCGAGGAGTGGACGTCGAAGACATCGCGGACCTCGACGCGTTCGAGGTGGGCGGCGGCCTCACCGAGGGGGAGGGGGAAGCGCGGCATGAACCCATCACCGGCTTCGAGGATCTCCCGCCACCGCCTGCTCACCTCGGGCGGCGGGGGACCGGGCTCGGACAGGGCAGCCGTGTGCTCGGCGAACTCGGGGGCGGCGTCGAGGGCCGGGGCGACACCGGAGGAGATCGCGGCCAGCGCCGAGAGGAGGTCGCGGGCGATGACGAGCATCGACCACATGTCGACGTGGGCGTGGTCGGCGCCGATGATCACCGTCGATCCGGCAGCGGTCTCGAGGACGCAGAGACGATGGGACGGGCGGGCGAAGGGGGTGCACGCCTCATCGAGGACCTCGCGCAGGGCGTCGTTGACGGCCTGGCCCTGGGCGATGGGGTGCTCGCGCCAGCGACCGGAGAGGAGCGCGATCTCGCCGAGGGCGAGCTCACCGGATTCGTCGGTGGAGAAGGCCGACCGCAGCGTGCCGTGGCGTTCCATCACCGCCCACCACGCGGACGCGAGGTCGTCGCGGTCGACGTCGCCGGGCAGCTGCAGGGACAGCGCCATCCACGAGCCGGGTCTCGACCCCGCTGAGACGTGGCGGCGCTGGTCGAACGAGATCGGCAGCCGGCGTTCGGGGGGGCCCGCCTCGACGTCGTAGCCGTAGAGACGGCCGAAGGGCAGCCGCAGGTGAGACACGTTGGTCAGACGCATGCCGCTACTCTAACGTGAGAGGCACCGCAGTGGGCCGACAGCCGGGAGGGCACGTGATTCATCGTCTCGATGGTGCTGACATCGCCGCGGAGCTCTCCGATGAAGGCGGCGCCCCCGTCGTCCAGCTCCACGGACTCACCTCATCCCGGGCGCGCGACAGGGTGCTTCAGCTCGATCTCGGGGTGGGGCTGAGCGGAACCCGGCTGCTGCGCTACGACGCCCGCGGACACGGACTCTCGACGGGCCGGCCGGTCGCCGAGGACTACCGGTGGCCGAGCCTGGCCGAAGACCTTCTCGCCCTCCTCGACATCCACTTCCCCGGGGAGCGGGTCCACGGCGTCGGACCCTCGATGGGCGCTGCCACCCTCCTCCACGCTCTCCTCCTCGACCCCGACCGCTTCTCGGGACTCACCCTCGTCGTGCCCCCGACTGCATGGGAGACGCGTCCGGCCAAGGCCGAGGTCTATCGGCAGGCCGCGGATCTCATCGAGGGCGGCGGCTTCGATGAGTACCTCGCCGCCAGTGCCCTCACTCCGCAGCCGCCGACGCTCGCCGACGCGCCGAGCACCCGACCTGAGGTGCCGCTGCCGCTCCTTCCCGCGGTCCTGCGCGGTGCCGCCGGCAGCGACCTGCCCGATCCCGCACGACTCGAGGGGCACGCGATTCCAACGCGGATCCTCGCGTGGGTCGACGACCCCTCCCATCCGCTGGCGACCGCACAGGGCCTGCATGCGCTGCTGCCCGAGTCCCGGCTCACCGTCGCCCAGACCCCGACCGACCTCGTCTCCTGGCCGCAGATCCTCGCCGAGGAGGTCGCGCGCCACGGGGTCTGGCCCGCTGGTTCCTCACCCGCCTAGACTCGGACCCAGGACCCGAGGTCCGGGTTCCGGCGCGCAGGCGCCTCGGCGGAGGATCGACGATGATCGCTGCGAACGTGACCGACTGGCTCCTCGACTCCGATCCGGCACTGCGATGGCAGGTCGAGCGCGACCTCCTCGGCGCCGATGAGCAGACATGGCAGGCGACGAGGGCGCGGGTGCCCAGCGAGGGGTTCGGTGCCGAACTCCTCTCCCATCAGGACGCCGACGGCCAATGGGCAGGCGGCCCCTTCTTCCCCGCTGGTTTCCGCGGTGAGGGCCCGCAGCCGTGGACGGCGACGACATGGGTGCTCAAGGACCTCCGCGAATGGGGTGTCGATGCCGCGGTGCTCGCCGGGACCGCGGAGAAGCTCGAGCCTGTGCGCTGGGAGTACGAGGAGATGCCGTACTGGGGCGGTGAGGTCGACGTCTGCATCAACTCGTGGACGCTGTCGAACGGCCTCTGGCTCGGTGCCGACGTCGACGGCATCGTCGACTGGTTCCTCGATCACCAGCTGACCGACGGCGGGTGGAACTGCGAATGGGTCAACGGTTCGATCCGGTCGTCCTTCCACTCGACGCTCAACGCCCTCGTCGGCCTCCTCGACTACCAGCAGCGCACGGGGGATTCCGCCCGAGTCGCCGACGCACGCGCGGCGGGGGAGGAGTACCTATTGGTCAGGAGCCTCTTCAAGCGAGCATCGAACGGCGAGCCGTACTCGATGAACGCGTTCAGCCTGGCATATCCGCGACGGGCCTACTACAGCATCCTCGCCGCGGCCGACTACTTCCGCGATGCCGGCCTCTCCGACGGCACCGCTCCCGACCCGCGCCTGGCCGAGGCGATCGAGCGCATCCGCGCGCAGCGACAGGACGATGGAACGTGGCTGCAGGGGCACCGCCTAGCCGGAGACGTGTGGGTCCACGTCGATGCCCCGACGGGAGAGCCGTCGAAATGGGTGACGGCGCAGGCGCTGCGAGTCCTCGACTGGTGGGATGCGGAGCGAACGCCGACCGGGTCCGCGTAGGGATCGGCAGGGCCGACAGGGGCCGCCTCAGAAATCGACGTCGTCCTTGTCGATGCCGGGGAACATCACCTCGTACTCGACCATGTTGTCCTTGTGGTCGATGAGTTCGATGGTTCCGAAATAGGTCATCTCCTCATCGACGACATTGCACGATTCGAACCCGGACCAGTCCGTCACCGTCATGTCCTGCTCGCACTTCGCTTCCTTGACCGACATATCGAACTTGTTCGCGACGAGGTCGACGAGGTCGGCTTCGAGGGAGGCGGCGGGAATCGTCCCGTTGCCGTCCTTGTCGATCTTCATCGCCTCATCGCTTGCCCACGAGGTGGTGCGGGCGGCATCGGCGAACGGGTCCTCCGAGGCGCCCGGCGAGGCAGACTCCTCGGTCGGCGTGGGACTCGGCGTCGGGGTCTCCGCCCCGAGAGTCGAAACCTCGGGCGGCTGCTGTGCGTCGGAGGAGTCCCCGCCCATCCCGCATCCCGCCAGCGCCAGCGTCATCGCTGCCACCGCTGCCGCTCGTCGCCCTGCGCTGCGCATCACTCTCATCGTCCGTCTCCTCTGCTCGTCGGTGATCACCATCATCTCCCGCTCCGCACCCCACGGAGGACGGAATCGTGTGCGCGATCCGCGACGGCTGTTGCCGTCCTGGCACAGGAACGATGACGTCGCGTTGACCCCGCTGGCGCGGTCTTGGCACGATGAGGCGATGCAGCCTGTCCTCGGTCTCATCTCCCACGGCACGTCTTCTCCCGACGGTCAGGCCGTCATCTTGGCCCTCGCCGAGGCTGTCGCCGCCGGGGACCGCCTCGCCGAGACCCTGATGTCGGGCCCGACAGAATGAACAGACTGCTGCGACGAGCGCAGCGGCTGATGGTGGTCGGGCTGCTCGCGTCCTTCCTCGGCTCACAGCTGGTCGAGGGGGCCGTCAACGGGCTCATCGTGCTGGGCGTTTTCCCCCTCGCGTGGATACCCATCTACCGCACGGTCACCGACGTTCAGGATGCGTTCGCTGCGGCGGTGTCCCGGTTCGTCGAGCGGCACAATCCGGGTCACGTCCTCGTTGTCTGTGAAGCAACCGATGTCGTCCTCACGAGTGTGGCCATCGCCATGATCCTTCTCGGGCCGTCCGGCTGGGTGGCGCCGGTGCTCGTCGTCTACCTGTTGGTAGCCTCGTTCCTTCCTCTCGTCGTCGATCTCGCTGAAGAGTTCTATCTCAATGACGTTGCTCAGATCGATGGGGGAGCTGTTGTCCGGGCGAACATGCTCATCGCAGTGGGCACCGGTGTCGGTGGGCTGCTCATCGGTCGCCCCGTCGGTGCTTTGACCAGCGTTTCGGGTATCGCGACGGTGCTCGCCCTCAACGTCGCGCTCTCCCTCGTCGCGATAGTCCTGCGCATTCGCTCGGGTCGGCTCTATGCGCCCGAGCATGCGTCACCCTCGCCGGAGGCCGATGCCGACGGGTTCGTCGTGGGGATCAGGCGCTTCTTCTTCCCCTCCGGGCCGGGTGCGATCGTCCGCAACGGATTCCTGTCCCCGGTCTTCTCTTTCGTGTTCATGCTGAGTACGTCCGTTCTCGGAACGTACGTCGTCCTTTGGGTAGCGGGTGAAGCTGACGGGAATGGAGTCGTCACGCGGCTCAGCGTCCTTCTGTTCGCTATGGGCGCTTCTGCCATCGTCTCCCCGTATGTCATCGGTCGAATCCTCGAACGCAACGGCGAGACTGCCGACCGTCTGCTGCGGTGGCTGCTCGGTCTCTTCTCCTTCGGCTGCACAGCCGCCGTGGTCGTTAGGCTGACCTGGGACGACGCGGTCGGATCGCTCGTGATCTTTCTTTGTCTGCTTGTCATCACTGCGAGCTCGCAAGGTGTGCTCTTCGCCGTATCGACTCTCAGGCAGCTTCGGTTGAGTTCCACGGAGTTCCGGGAGGTCGTCGGGTGGTCGTTCTCGATGTCCGCGATCGGCGGGATCTGCGGTGCGTGGTTGGGCTATGCCCTCCGAGCGGCCCAGGATCCACTGGCAGCTCTCCTCGTCGCGGCGGGGATCGGCACTGCCCTGTTCGTCTGGGCCATGATGTCGCGATCCTCCACCAGGTGACGGACTGTTCGGGACGGTACCCACGGGGGGGCCGCTGAGCCCACACGACTGCCGAGCCTGAGGATGGCGAATCACCGTCGTCGGGCCGATGCTCAGGCCGAGTCTCGTCGTCGCGTTGACCCCGCTGGCGCGGTCTTGGCACGATGAGGCGATGCAGCCTGTCCTCGGTCTCATCTCCCACGGCACGTCTTCTCCCGACGGTCAGGCCGTCATCTTGGCCCTCGCCGAGGCGGTCGCCGCCGACCTGCGCGAGCGCGGGATCACCGACATCCTCGCCCTCGGCCACGTCGACGTCCAGGCCCCCGACGTCGCCGAGGTGCTCGCGACCCTGCCCGCGGATCGCACCACCGTCCTCGTCCCCCTCCTCCTCTCACCGGGCTACCATGTCCACGTCGACCTCGCCGAGGCGGTCGCAGGCGCCGGCGGTCCCGCCCCGGACGGAATGGGCTCGGTTCCCGGCCGGCCTGTCCGCGACATCCGCGTCGCCGGGACCCTCGGTCCGGACCCTCGCCTCGCCGAACTCCTCGCGGCGAAGCTGCCGGCCCTCGACGACGGCGACGAGGTCATTCTCGTCGCGGCCGGATCGAGCGACGAACGCGCCAACGACGCGTCCCGCGCCGTCGGAGACCTCCTCGCCGAGACTCTCGCGCGTCCTGTGCACACGACCTTCCTCGCCGGAGACCACGACAACCTCCGCGACATTGTTGAGCAGAAGAGTCATCTCGGTCGTCGGCTCGTCGCCGCCAACTACCTCCTCGCACCCGGCTACTTCGACGACCTCGCGGCCCGACTGCTCGCAACAGTCGGCGGTCGCCTCTCCGCACCGCTCCTCCACCCGTCGTCACCAGCCCCAAGACAGCTCGTCGACATCGTGCGCGACCGTATGGTCGCAGTCCTCTGAACCGACGTCAACCCCGTCCCTGCGATCCGTCATGCGGCGTCGCACAGCGTCATATGTCGAACAATGACGAGCTTATGCGAGCCTAATTTGTTGAGCAATCCTGTCGGTGTGTAGCGTGGCTGACCTAGCAATCGCACCAGCATGGGGAGATGGCAATGTCCACAGACGTGGAGCAGCGCGCCGCAGGCCGCGCAGACAGGGCCGCGACGCGACCGAAGAAGTCCAACGGGCAGTGGAAGATCGACGGCCGCGAACCGCTCAACGGCAACGAGGTGTTCAAAGCCGAGGACAACGGCCTCAACGTCCGTGCACGGATCGAAGAGGTCTACGCGAAGTCCGGCTTCGCGTCGATCGACCCCGATGACCTCCACGGCCGCTTCCGCTGGTGGGGTCTCTACACCCAGCGCAAGCCGGGCATCGACGGCGGGCGGACCGCCACCCTCGAGCCGCACGAGCTCGAGGACGAGTACTTCATGCTCCGCGTGCGCATCGACGGCGGCAGGCTCACGACCGAGCAGCTGCGCACGATCGCCGACATCTCCAACGAGTTCGCCCGCGGCACCGCCGACCTCACCGACCGGCAGAACATCCAGCTCCACTGGATCGCGATCGAGGACGTCCCGGAGATCTGGCGACGACTCGAAGCCGTCGGCCTCCAGACCACCGAGGCCTGCGGCGACGTCCCCCGCGTCATCCTCGGCTCACCCGTGGCCGGCATCGCCGCCGATGAGCTCATCGACCCGACCCCGGCGATCGAGGAGATCTCCCGGCGCTACATCGGGGATGAGAGCCTGGCGAATCTGCCGCGGAAGTACAAGACCGCGATCACCGGGCACCCCAGCCAGGACGTCGTCCACGAGATCAACGACTGCTCGTTCGTCGCCGTCGAGCATCCTGAGCACGGCATCGGCTACGACCTCTGGGTCGGCGGGGCACTGTCGACCGTTCCCCGCTTCGCCGAACGCCTCGGCGCCTGGGTCGCCCCCGACCAAGTCGTCGAGACCTGGCTGGGCGTGACAGAGATCTTCCGCGACTACGGCTACCGCCGCCTGCGCAACAAGGCCCGCCTGAAGTTCCTCATGGCCGAATGGGGTCTGGAGAAGTTCCGCGAGATCCTCGAGACCGAGTACCTCGGCTACCGCCTCGCCGACGGCCCGGCCCCCGCGAAGCCGCTGACCGAAGGGGACCATGTCGGCGTCCATCGCCAGGCCGATGGGAAGTACTACATCGGGGTCAGCCTCATCGCCGGCCGCGCTTCGGGAACCCTGCTCGGACAGATGGTCGACATCGCCGAGAAGTACGGCTCGACCCGGCTGCGGACGACCCCGCACCAGAAGATCCTCTTCCTCGACATCCCCGAGGACGACATCGATGCCGTCGTCGCCGACCTCGACGCGGTCGGTCTCTCGAGCCGCAAGGACCTCTTCCGCCGCTCGACGATCGCGTGCACGGGCATCGAATTCTGCAAACTCGCGATCGTTGAGACGAAGCAGACCGCCGCGGACACCATCGCGACCCTCGAAGCGCGCCTGGCCGAGATCGACCTGCCGCACCCGATCAGCCTCCACCTCAACGGCTGCCCGAACTCGTGCGCGCGCATCCAGACTGCCGACATCGGACTCAAGGGCCAGCTGGTGACCACCGACGACGGGGAGCAGAAGCCCGGGTTCCAGGTCCACGTCGGCGGGGGACTGGCCTCGAGTGACCGCGATGAGGCCGGCCTCGGCCGCACCGTGCGCGGCCTCAAGGTCACCGCGGACGATCTCAGCGACTACGTCGAGACCCTCGTGCGCCGCTTCCTCGCCGGTCGGTCCGAGACCGAGACGTTCTCCGAGTGGGCACACCGAGTTGACGATGAGGAGCTCGTATGACGAAGACCCAGTCCACTGACACCCAGACCGCCGGCACTCAGCCGACCACGACCGCCGAGGCCGCGGTGACGCCGCCTGCCAAGCGCTCCCTCGAGGAGCTGCGCGCCCTCGCCGAGGCGGGTGCCCGCGAGCTCGCCGGTGACCCCGAGAACGGGGTGCCCGAGGCGAGTCCGGCCGACGTCATCCGCTGGGTCTCGAAGCACGTCGACGTCCGCGCCGCCGCCGTGGCCTGCTCGATGGCCGATGCGGCGCTGCCGCACTACGTCGCGCAGTACCTGCCCGGCGTCGACGTGCTCTTCCTCGACACCGGCTACCACTTCCCGGAGACGTACGAGACCCGCAACGAGGTCGCCCGGACGATGGACGTGCGCATCGTCGACGTCCTCCCCGAGCAGACCGTGGCCGAGCAGGACGCCGAATTCGGTGCCGAGCTCTTCGCCCGCGACCCGGGCCTCTGCTGCGCCCGCCGGAAGGTCGCGCCCCTGAAGAAGTCGCTGTCTGGCTACGAACTCTGGTTCACCGGGGTCCGCCGCGACGAGGCGCCGACACGGGCGAACACCCCGTTGGTGACCTTCGACGAGAAGAACGGCCTCATCAAGGTCAACCCGGTGGCCGCGTGGTCCTTCGACGACCTCCTCGACTACGCCGGTGCCTTCGGGGTCCCGGTCAACCCCCTCCTCAACCAGGGCTACCCGTCGATCGGGTGCCAGCCCTGCACACGCAGGGTCGCCCCCGGAGAGGATCCGCGGTCCGGGCGCTGGGCAGGTTTCTCCAAGACAGAATGCGGGCTGCACGTATGAGCATCGACACCACCACACCGACGACCCTCGACGTCCTCGAATCCGAGGCCATCCACATCATCCGCGAGGTCGCCGCCGAATTCGAGAAGCCGGTCCTCCTCTTCTCCGGCGGCAAGGACTCCGTGACCGTCCTCCACCTCGCGGCCAAGGCGTTCTGGCCGGCGAAGATCCCCTTCGGCCTCCTCCACGTCGACACCGGGCACAACTTCCCGGAGATACTGAACTACCGCGACCGCACGGCAGAGCGCTACGGGCTCGACCTCACGGTGGCCAAGGTCCAGGACTACATCGACGACGGGCGGCTGCGCGAACGCGCCGACGGCACCCGCAACACCTTGCAGACGCAGCCGCTCATCGACGCCATCGCCGCCGGAGGGTACGACGCCGTCGTCGGCGGGGCCCGCCGCGACGAGGACAAGGCGCGGGCGAAGGAGCGCATCATCTCCCTGCGCAACGAATTCGGCCAGTGGGACCCGAGCAACCAGCGCCCCGAGCTGTGGAACCTCTACAACGGCCGCCACGTCAGCGGTGAGCACGTGCGCGTGTTCCCGATCTCGAACTTCACCGAACTCGACGTGTGGACCTACATCGCCCGCGAAGGCATCGAACTCCCACCCCTCTACTTCGCCCACGACCGGGAGGTCTTCTCCCGCGACGGCATGTGGTGGGCGACCGGGGAGTTCTCCCAGCCGCGACCCGGCGAGGACGTCGTCACCCGGTCCGTGCGCTACCGCACGGTCGGGGACATGAGCTGCACCGGAGCGGTCGAATCGACTGCCGCCGACATCGCCTCCGTCGTCGCCGAGGTGGCGGTGACCACCGTGACCGAACGCGGCGCGACCCGCGCCGACGACAGGATCTCCGCCGCCGCCATGGAGGACCGGAAGAAGGACGGATACTTCTGATGACGACTGTTGCCCCCACGACCACGAAGACGCTGCTGCGGTTCGCCACCGCCGGCTCCGTCGACGACGGCAAATCGACCCTTGTCGGACGCCTCCTCCACGATGCGAAGGCGATCCTCGCCGACCAGCTCGCGGCCGTGACCGCGACGAGCGCCGAACGCGGCTTCGTCGGCGGCGAGTTCGACTTCGCCCTCCTCACCGACGGCCTCCGGGCCGAACGCGAACAGGGCATCACGATCGACGTCGCCTATCGGTACTTCGCCACCGACCGCCGCTCGTTCATCCTCGCCGACTGCCCCGGACACGTCCAGTACACCCGGAACATGGTCACCGGCGCGACGACCGCCGACGCCGTCGTCGTCCTCATCGACGCCCGCAACGGCGCGACCGAGCAGACCCGCCGCCACCTCACCGTCGTCCACCGCCTCGGCATCCGCCACGTCATCGTCGCGATCAACAAGATCGACCTCCTCGACTACGATGAGGCCGCCTTCGCCGAGGTGGCCCGTGAGGTCGGTGTGATCACCGAGGAGATCGGCCTCGAGGCACCCCACCTCATCCCCGTCTCCGCGCTCGCCGGGGACAACGTCGCTGCCGCCTCGGCGAACACCCCGTGGTACGAGGGTCCCTCCCTGCTCGAACTCCTCGAGACCCTGCCGAGCATCGAGGAGGACCAAGCCGACCTCGAGCCCTTCCGCCTCGACGTCCAGTCCGTGCTCCGCCCGCAGGGCGGACTCGCCCCCGGACTCGATCCCGAGGACTTCCGCGACTACCGGGCCGTGACCGGGCAGATCACGTCGGGACGGGTCCGCGTCGGCGACGAGATCGACGTCCACCCGGCCGGGATGCGCACGAGAGTGACCGGCATCGACACCGCCGACGGCCCGCTCGAATCCGCCGGAGCCCCGCTCTCGGTGGCGCTGCGGCTGGCCGACGACATCGACACCGCCCGCGGCAGCGTGCTCGCCGCCGCCGGCAGCCTGCCGCCTGTGCGCAAGACCCTGCGCGCCGAGGTCTTCCCCTTCACCGCCGCAGGCCTCCGCACCGGCGACCGAGTGCTCGTCAAGGCCGGGACGACGACCGTCAAGGGCATCATCGGCATCGAATCCCGCCGGAACCTGCTCACGAACGCATCGGAACCCGCCGAGGTGCTCGCCGGCAACGACATCGGCGTGGCCGAGGTGCGGCTGTCCGCGGCGCTCACCCTGCCCGACTTCCGCATCCACGGCCGTGCCGGAGGATTCCTCGTCATCGACGAGCAGACCGGAGCGACCGTGGCCGCCGGCATCCACACCCCCGCCGAGGAGGACGAAGGATGAGCATCGACCGCTTCGCCCCCGGCAGCGTCCTCCTCGTCGGCGCGGGACCCGGGACCCTCGACCTGCTCACGGTTCGGGGACTGCGCGCGCTCGAGACCGCCGACGTCATCGTCGCCGACCGCCTCGGCGCCCGCACCGTCCTCGACGACCTCGCCGCCGAACGGGGAGAGCCGCTGGACGCGGAGATCATCGACGTCGGCAAGACCCCCGGACACCACCCGGTGCCGCAGCAGCGGATCAACGAGATCCTCGTCGAACAGGCCCGCGCCGGCCGCCGGGTCGTGCGACTCAAGGGCGGGGACCCGTTCGTCTTCGGCCGCGGGAGTGAGGAGCTCGCCCACCTCCGGGAGGCAGGGATCGTCGCCCAGGTGGTCCCCGGCGTGACGAGCGCGAACTCGGTGCCCGCGGTGGCCGGGATCCCGCTCACCCACCGCAGCCTGGCTACGACGTACACCGTCGTCACCGGCCACGACCAGCTCAGCGACCTCGGCGGGGGACGCGACCACACCGTCGTCGTCCTCATGGGCATCGGGACGCTCACCCACTCGGCGATGGTGCTCGCCCGCGGCGACCGCGGCGGCGACTGCCCCGTCGCGATCATCGAGGACGGCTACGGCAAGAACCAGCGGGTGACGGTCGGGACGCTGAATACGATCGCCTTCCAGGCCGCACACCGGGGTGTGCGCTCACCGGCCGTCGTCATCGTCGGCGACGTCGTCCGGCTCAGCCCTTACGCCGCCGGTGCCTTCGACCAGAACCACCGACCAGCCCTGACGAGGACCCCATGACCTACATCATCGCCCAGCCCTGCGTCGACGTGAAGGATCGGGCCTGCATCGAGGAATGCCCCGTCGACTGCATCTACGAAGGCGAACGCAGCCTCTACATCCATCCCGACGAATGCGTCGACTGCGGGGCATGCGAACCCGTGTGCCCTGTCGAGGCGATCTACTACGAAGACGACGTGCCCGAGCAGTGGGAGTCCTACTACACCGCCAACGTCGAGTTCTTCGAGACGATCGGCTCTCCGGGAGGTGCCGCCGGCTTCGGCGTGAGCACCTTCGACCACCCCATCATCGCGGCCCTGCCGCCGCAGAACACCGAGGAGTGAGGGCAACTCCCTCACGACCCCGACCCTGACCGGGCACACAGTCGATGTGCCCGACGACGACTGAGGAGAACCATGACCCGTCCTTTCCGTGTGGCTATTGTCGGTGCCGGTCCCGCTGGGATCTATGCGGCTGATCTGTTGACGAAGGCTGAGCGTGATTTCGAGGTGAGCATCGATCTCTTCGAGCGACTCCCAACCCCGTTCGGTCTGGTCCGCTACGGAGTGGCTCCGGATCATCCGCGGATCAAGGGCATCATCAACGCCCTGATCAAAGTCCTCGACCGGGGAGACATCCGCCTGTTCTCCAACGTCGACTACGGCACCGACATCACCTTGGACGAACTCACCGACCGGTATGATGCGGTGATCTTCTCCACCGGGTGCATCACGGATGCGCCTCTGAACATTCCCGGCGTCGACCTTGAGGGCTCGTTCGGGGCGGCGGACTTCGTCAACTGGTACGACTCGCACCCGGATGTCTCCCAGTCCTGGCCGCTCGAGGCCGAGTCCGTGGCGGTGATCGGGAATGGGAATGTGGCCTTGGATGTGGCCCGGGTGCTGGCGAAGCAGGCCGATGACATGCAGGTCACGGAGATCCCGGATCATGTGTATGAGGGTCTGAAGTCCTCGAAGGTCACCGACGTCCATGTGTTCGGCCGCAGGGGTCCGGCACAGGCGAAGTTCACCCCGCTCGAGCTGCGGGAGCTCGGGCATGTGCCGGATGTCGACATCATCGTCTATCCGGAGGACTTCGAGTTCGATGAGGGGTCGATGGAGGCGATCGAGTCATCGAATCAGGTCAAGCAGGTGGCGAAGACGCTGACCGATTTCACGCTGCGTGAACCGACCGGTGCGAGCAGGCGGCTGCATCTGCACTTCCTCCATGCCCCGACAGAGATCCTCGGCGATGGGCAGGTCGAAGGTCTGCGCACCGAGCGTCAGGAGCTCGACGGGACGGGCAACGTCCGCGGCACGGGCGAGTTCGTGGACTGGCCGGTACAGGCGGTCTACCGCGCCGTCGGCTATGCCGGCTCAGCACTGCCGCAGCTGCCGTTCGATCCGCGCCAGGGTGTCATCCCCAACCATGAGGGGCGTGTCGTCGACACCTTGGATCAGGCCGAAGCCCCGTCTGCTGATGTGGTGGCGGGTGTGTATGCGACCGGCTGGATCAAGCGTGGTCCAGTGGGTCTGATCGGGCATACGAAGGGTGATGCTCTGGAGACGATCGGGCATCTCATCGCTGATCGTGGTGCGGGTGTTCTGTCGGAGCCGGTGTTTCCCGAGGAGTCGGCGATCGTCGACCTCCTCGAGTCCAAGGGTGTGGATTTCGTGGATTGGGAGGGGTACCACCGGGTCGAGGCTGCCGAGAAGGCCGCTGGTGAGGTTCGGGGTCGTGAGAGGGTGAAGATCGCCACCCGTGAGGGGATGCTCGCCGCCGCCCGCGATGCCGCGCGCGCCCAGTCCGTGAGCTGATCCACTACGAGAAGTAGCCGTTGCGGTACCCGTACTCGACGGCGTCCCGGCGGTTGCGGACCCCGAGCTTGCGGTAGATCGCGGAGAGACGGTTCTTCACCGTGCCCTCGGCGAGGGAGAGATCGGCGGCGATGCGCGCGAGCGGTGTGGCCTTCTCGAGTCGGTAGAGCAGATCGAGCTCATGGGAGTCGAGCAGACGGTTCTCCACCCTGGCCTCCGACATCGTCACCGGCAGATCGAGGAGACGCGCCCGCAGCTGGGCTCCGGTGACCGGGGACATCGCGAACGTGTCGGCGATCCACTCCCACTGCGGGAAGTCGACGGTCATCTCGACGAAGTACGACCGGAGGTCGCTCGGCAGCAGCGCGAAGGGCAGGACCGAACCGGAGACGACACAGTAGTCGAGGGCGTTGCGCACATCGGCCAGTGCCGCCGCCTCGCGGCCGCGGCGGACGAGGGCTGCTGCACGCAGTGCCAGGGCCGCGCCCTTCTCCCGTGGGTCGGTGCCGGTGATGAGCACCTGGGAGGTGAAGGAGTCGACGACGTCGTGCTGGCCGAGGGCGAAGGCGACACGGGCGCGGGAGAGACCGTGTTCCCGGTCGAGTCGGGACGCCTTCGACGCGAGCGCCTGCGCCTCCCGCAGCGCTCCGGTCGCCACGGAGAGCATCGTCGTCAACGAGAACGTCGACCCCATCACCTGCGGTTCATGACCGGCCATCGGGGACTCCGGGGCCAGCGCGTGCTCCTTGAGATAGAGCTCCGCATTGCCCGAGTACATCGCGTGCAGGGCCTCGCCGTAGCGGAAGACGCCGGATCCGCGATGGGCGGGGGAGAGGGTGCGCGCGAGCGCGATCGCCGCGGCGGAGGCGACGAGGTCGAGCTGGTCGAGGGCCCGGTGCAGGCGCGGGGTGTTGGCGATGTAGTCCGTCTGCAGGGTGTGGAATTCGAAGCGGGCCCGCAGCTCGTCGTAGCGGGAGAGCACCTGCTCGCTCTTCGGGCCGAAACCCGCAGCGATGTAGCCGACGGCTGCCACCGCGAGTGACGGGAGCAGAGGGAAGGGCTCGAAGGGGAGGATCGATTCGGCGATGACGACGGCGCGTTCGACGAGGTGCAGGCCTCGGCGGACGTCCCCGGTACGAGCGAGATCGAGGCCGCGCTCCATGAGGAGACGGGCATCGTAGAGGCGCGAGAGCGAGCCCGAGCCGGACTGCCGGGCGAAGATGAGCTCCATGCCCGCCTCGGCGGCGGCCACTGCGCCGTCGAGATCGCCGTGCTGCCGGCGGTCGCGCATGGTCCGCAGGGTCATCACCGCCACCTCGTCGGCGGTGAAGTCACCGTCGTCGAGGCGCGCCCTCTCCTGCTCGAGAGTGGGGACGTCGAGGCGGTCGAAGGTGACGAGCGGAAGGACCTCACGCGGGTCGGTCGATCCCGTGCGGTTGCTGATGTTCGCGATCTCTCGGGCCGCGCTCTGCGCTTCGGCGAGGACGAGCGACCCGCGGACGACGGAGGCGGGGACGGAGAGGATCGTGTGGACGGCGGCGACGAACTCCGGGTAGAAGACGTTGAAGCCCCGCTCCGACCACACCTCGGTGAGCAGAGACCACGCCCCGAGATCGCCGATGAGGGCGAGCAGCGCATCGGGACGCACCGTGCCGACGTCGAGGAGGGAGCGGTGGGACTCCTCGAGCTCGAGTCCGAGCGCCTGCCTCGGCGAGATCCGCCCCTCCGGGGGATTCGGACCGATCCTGCGGGCCACGGCACGGATGAGGCCCGGCATGACATAGCTGCCCGCGTGCTTCGGGCAGAGGCTGAGCACCCCGGTGAAGACGAGTTGGGAGGTGAGCTCGTCGGCGCTCGGGACGGCGTCGTCGGGTGCCTCGCCGATGCGGGGGATCGCGCGATGGGCGAGCGCGATGAGGGGCGCCTCGATGGTCTCGACCTGCGCGACGAGGAGGAAGAGGCGCACGGCGGGGGAGTCCCAGTCGAGGGAGTCCGCATCGAGGGAGAACGGGGCGAGCAGGGTGCTGTAGTCATCGGCGGCGACGGCGTCGAGCGCGACCCGTGCGCGCTGGGCGCCGCTGACGACGGTGCGGGCGAGGCTGATATGACCGGCGGTGAGGTCGAACAGCGTGCGGACGGTCTCCTCCGACAGCGTCCCAGCGGTCAGTCCGGCCGAGAACTCGGCGAGATCGTCGATCCGCTCACCGAGGATCGCGTCGAAGGGGCCGGGCTCGGGGGAGGAGTGCGTCGGGGGATGGGGGATCACCTGTGTGCCTTCGGTCGTGCGTGAGGCGAACCTCGGCGGAGGCGCCGCGGCTCACTGGCGCAGCTGGGGAACGCTGCAGCTCCTGGGTCGGAGCACTTTCCAAGGCTACATTCAGCCGGGGCGCGAATCTGCGCGGGAAGCGCCGGGATGACCCGTCGGTAACCTTCGATGACGTCGATGTGACTTCGGGGTCGCAATTGTCCGGCAGGAATCCCTGCCGCCGGGCGGCCGGGCCCGCCGCGGCGGATGGGTGGTCCGCAGCCCCCGGGGCACGAGGGCTGCGGCTGACCTCACCGCGCGGCGGGAGCGTCGACGTCGGGGCGGGCCACGGTCTTCGCGAGGGCGTCGAAGGCCCGGATCGTCGGGAAGAGCTTCCGCGCGTCCTGCGGCAGCCCCCAGCTGGAGAGCTTGACGCCGACGAAGGAGGCTCCGGGGTTGATGTAGATCATCTGCCCATGGATGCCGAGCGCGAGGAAGGCGTGCGAGTCCGGGTACGGGAACCAGAACTGGTTGCGGTACATCCCGCCGGGCATCCGGTTGTCGCCGGGGCTGTCGGCGAATGCCTGCCTCGTGTCCTCGCTGCCGGTGAGCGTGTCGCCGATCCACGAGGTGGGGACGACCTGTTCGCCGGTGAGCGAGACGCCGCGATTCGAGTAGAGGTAGCCGAAGCGTGCAAGATCGCGCAGGGTGGCATTGATGCCGCCGTCGAACATTCCGACGCCGAACTGGTCGGTGGCGATGAGGGCGTCGCGTTCGGCACCGATGCGCGACCACAGCACCCGCGACATGAGCGTCTGCATGCTCTCACCGGCGACCTTCTCGCACACCCAGCCGAGCACGTCGGTCTCGCACGAGCGGTACTCGAACGGTCCGCCGTGCGGGGCCTTCTGCTCAAGCGTGCGCAGGTAGGCGTACATGCCCACCGCCTCGGGGGAGGGCTCCTCCTCCGACCAGCCGATGGCCCGCTCGATCTGCCGGACCTCGGACTCCGGGTCGAGGTAGTTCTCGGAGAACCGGATGCCCGAGCGCATGTCGAGGATGTCGCGCACCGTCGCTCCTGCATACCCGGACTCTGCGAGCTCGGGGACGTAGTCGGTGACGAGTCGGCTCGTCTCGATCTCCCCGGCGCCGACGAGGACCCCGGCGACCGTGCCCACCAGCGACTTGCTCACCGACATGAGGAGATGCTCGGTCTCCGGCCGCATCGCGCCGAAATACTCCTCGGTGAGCACGGTTCCCTGGTGGAGGACCATCCACGCGTCCGTGTCGCTCGACTCGATGACGCTGCGGACGCTGCGGGCCGCGGAGTACTCCGTCTCCGGGATCTCGATCCCGCCGAGATCCCGGAGGTCGACGGGGAACTGCGCGACCGGGCCGTCTCCGCGGGAGATCGGCGTCGTCGGCAGCACCTCGTCGACGTGCTGGAACGACCAGCGCACATGCTCGGCGTCCTGCCAGTTGTCCTTGTCGACGCCCTCACCGGAGTCGACCGGGATCGGCTCGGCGTGCGGGGCGAGCGACTCAGCGGGGTCGGTCGGGGCGACGACCGCCTCGGCGGAGGGACCGGCAGGAGCCGACCCTTCCGCCGCGAGGGCAGGGTCGGGCAGGGTCGGATCCGAAGACGCTTCGGTCACACTTCACCTCTCGATCTGTGCAGGGGTTGAGGACGAGACTATCAGTCGCCCTTCGCCCCCGGTCCGCCGATCGTCGGCGCGGGATCCTCCGCGGCGACGGGAACTCCGGCGTACATCGCACGGATCGAGTCGATGAAGTGCTTGGCACGGATGCTCAGGGACTTCTTGCCGTCGGCATCGACCTGGAGCGGGTTCTTCGTCACGAGGACACCGAGGTCGGCGCCCTTCCACCGGTACTCGCCGGCTCCGTAGATGCGGAGGAAGAAGACCTCGCTGCCGTTCTGCAGAGGATGCCAGTCGAGTGCTGCCCGCTTGTACGTCAGCGTCCCGTACTGGTCGAGGAAGTACTGTCCGGTCAGCGGCGAGTGCGTGATGTACTCGGTGATCGGCGCGGTCTCCTTGATGACCATCTGGCTCCACTCGTCGGCTCCGGAGAGCTCCTCCCACCGTTCGTTGATCTCGTCGACGTCGAGGTCGAACTCGACGTCGAGGTACTCGAGGAGGTGGAAGAGGAAGAGCGGAACGTCGGCGTAGGCTCCCGCGGTGACGTTGGTGATCGCCGAGGCTCCGGAGATCCGGGGGTTGAGCTCGCCGAGGTAGACGTCGTTGGTGTCGAGATCGACGAGGACGTCGACCTCGAAGAACCCGCGGTAGCCGCGCTTGCGCAGGCCTTCGCCCATCCGGCGGACGAGCTCGCGGGCCCGCCCGCGCTGGTCGGCGGTGAGGACATCGGGCGTCATCTCGTTGCCGCACCAGCCGCCCTTGTAGGGGGTGAGCTCGGGGAATCCGGCGAGCTCTGTGAGGAACGGGCCGACGACGACGCCGCTGCTCGTGATCACGGCCTCGACCGCCACAGGCGTGTTGTTGATCCGCTTCATCACCTTGAGCTGCTCGCCGATGATGTCGTCCCGGTGCTTGTCCCATTCCTCCTCGGAGGCAATGAAGAACGTCGTCTTGCCCGAGTCCCCGTAGGGGGTCTGCACGACGAGGTCGGTGCCGAGACCGGCCTCCGTCGACGCCTTCGTCAGCTCCTCGTACGTGTCGGTCGTCGTGAGGACGTTGGGCACCGAGTAGGCACCGGCTTCGTTGCCGAGCTTCGTCGTCTCGATCTTCGAATCCAGCTGGTTGCGCAGCTTCGCCGAGGGGAGGATGAGGTCGTAGCCGAGCTCCCTGCAGATCCATTCGGTCTCCTCGTCGAAGAAGACCATGGCGACCTTCGGGCGCTCGCCGTGGGGGACGTTGCGGGTCATGTGCGCGCGGACCTCGGCGTTGAGCAGGAGCCAGTTGTTGATCGCTTCCCCTGATTCGAACTCGACGAACGGCTTGTAGCGGGGCGAGAACACGCGCGGGTGTCCCCCGTCCCAGCCGTCGTAGTACGTGATGTAGGAGAAGTTGCGGACCCAGCGGTCGAGACCGAGGAGGTTGAACGGGGTGGCGCCGATGAAGTAGATCGGCGTCTGGTTCGTACGGAAGAAGTGGCGGACCTCGGAGATGTTGCGCAGCGGGCGGCGCAGCTGGGCGCGGTCGGCCTCCTTTCCGGCGTAGGCGGCGTCGGTGCCGACGTGGACCTCGGCCTCGGCGGGGTCGGTGAGTCCGGGCTCGACGGGAGCGAGGGGCTCGACCGGGGCTGCAGCGGGTGCGGTCACCGGGGCCGCGGGTGCCGCGGCCGGGGCGGCCACCGATGCGGCGGCCACTTCGGCGGCTGGTGCCGGCGCGGGTGCGATGGGGGTGCCGGGAGCCGGCGGAAGGGCCGGTTCGACCGGGGCGGCCGGTGCGGGGGCCGCAGCGGCGGCCGGGGGAGCTGCGGCTGCCGGTGCTGCGGCTGCGGGTGCCGCAGCGGTGGCGGGGTCGGTCGCCGCCGCAGCGGGCACGGCGACTCCGTCCTTGACCGCCCGTCGCTTGGCCTCCGGAGCGGCGGGCGCGGTCGACTTCGCCGCCGGAGCCTTCGCGGCCGTCGACTTCTCAGCGGCAGACTTCGTCGCGGCAGTCTTCTTCGCTGCGGGAGCCTTCTTCGTCGAGGGAGCCTTGGCAGCCGTCGACTTCGTCGCAGTCGACGTCTTCGCCGCCGTCGACTTCGTAGTCGACTTCTTCGCCGCCGTGGTCGCCGTCGAGGACTTCGGCGTCGAGGACTTCGCCGCGGGCGTCTTCGCTGCCGAGGACTTCGCCGTGGAGGACGTGCTCGCGGCGGACTTCGTCGCCGCGCCCGTGGTCGGCTTCGCCGCCGTGCTCGCGCCCGTGGCCGGCTTCGCCGACGTGCTCGCGGCAGCCGGCGTCGTCGTCGACGATTTCGCCGGTGAGGACGAGTTCGTCTTCGCCGCGCCGCTCCTGCCGGCGGACGTGCTCGTGCTCGCCGGTGAGCTCTTCGCCGTCGAGGCGCTCTTCGCGGACCCCGACTTCGCCGTCGAGGACGTCTTCTTCGCCGTCGGACTCACCTTCGTCGTCGCCGTCTTCGTCGTGGGCTTCTTCGCGGCGGCCGATGTCGCCGTCGTCGTCTTCGCCGGAGGCTTCTTCGTCGCTGACGTCTTCGCAGCCGATGCGGGCGACTTCGCGGAGGTCGAGCCTCCGGACTCCTTGTTGCCGCGGGGGGCGGCGGACGATGAGCTCGAGGGGTGGTTCGTCATTGCAGTGCTCCTTAGGGAAACGCCCGACGCCGGGGTTTCGTCGGCTCTGCCGGGGCTTCGGGTGACGCCTACAGCAGATGTGATGGGGACAACTTATCTCAGTTTTCGACGCCTGAGGCCGATGGTGCACCAATTGGGTGAATGGGAAGCGAAATCGTGACCACGGGCGAGGGTTCCTTGACCGAAGTCGCCGATTCCGCGTGCCCGGGTCGGTGAAGTTAGGCTGGGGCGAGTACCGACCTTTGTCGAAAGAGAGCAGACATGCCGGTGAATGCCGACAAGCAGGGAACCTCGTACACCCTGCCGCGTCCCTATGACGTCTCCCGTGAGGCGATCGCCGAGTTCGCCCGCGCGACGAACGCGACGGCCGACTACCACTTCGACCCCGCCGCGGCTGAGGCCCTGGGGTACAGGGACGTCATCGCCCCGACGACGTTCGCCGTGATCATCGCGCAGCGCAGCGAGGCCGCCTACATCTCCGACCCCGACTCCGGCATCGACTTCTCGAAGGTCGTCCACGGCTCGGAGCAGTTCAGCTTCGCCCGCTCGATCGTCGCGGGCGACAGCCTGCGTGCGACGACCCACGTCGACGGCGTCCGTGCCGCCGGCGACAACGCCATGATCACCACCCGCACCGAGATCACCGATGCCGCCGACCAGCCGGTGGTCACGGTGACCTCGACCATCGTCGTGAGAGGAGACGGAGAATGAGCCTCGTCGACCTGTCCCAGCTGAAAATCGGCGACGTCGTCGTCGAGACCGAGATCCCGCTCTCACGCGCCTCGCTCATCGACTACGCCGCCGCGTCGGGCGACCACAACCCCATCCACTGGTCGGAGCGCTTCGCGCAGGAGGTCGGCCTCGAGGGCGTCATCGCCCACGGCATGCTCTCGATGGCCGTCGTCGTCTCCCCGATCGCCGAATGGCTCGGCGACCCGGGGGCCATCGTCGACTACCGCACCCGGTTCTCCGCCCCCGTCCTCGTCCCCGACGCAGAGTCGGGTCCGCCGTCGACGCCGACCACTGCGCTCACCCTCACGGCGAAGGTCGGCGCCGTCGACCCGGCCGTCGGCACCCTGCGCATCGACGCCACCGTCACCGCAGGCGGCACCGACGTGCTCAGCCGCACTCAGATCCGGGTCGGACGGTGAACCTCTCCGAGCTCACGACGTTCCACCTCGGCGGGCCAGCCCCGGACCTCACGGTCGCAGGCTCCCGGGAGGAGCTGCTCGCGTTCGCCGCTGACAATGCCCTCGACCCGAGCGCACCCCGGATGCCCGGCATCCTCCTCGTCGGCGGCGGATCGAATCTCCTCATCGCCGATGCGGGCTTCGCCGGTCCCGTCGGCGTCGTCGCGACGAAGGGCGTTGAGACCACGGAGCTCTCCGACACCCATGCCCAGGTGACCGCCGAGGCGGGGGAGGACTGGGACGACTTCGTCGCCGGCACGCTCGCGCAGGGTCTCACCGGGCTCGAGGCCCTCTCCGGGATCCCCGGATCGGTCGGGGCCACCCCGATCCAGAACGTCGGGGCCTACGGGACCGAGGTCGCCGAGCTCATCACCTCCGTCGAGGTCTACGACCGCGTCGCCGGGCAGATCCGTTCGCTGAGCGCCGCAGAGCTCGAGTTCGGATACCGCACATCACTGCTCAAACGCGCCCAGCAGGCCGCGGGCACCCCCGCCCACATCGTCCTCTCGGTGACGTTCACGCTCCAGCGCGGACCGGGATCTCTGCCGGTGCGCTACGCCCAGCTCGCCTCGGCGCTCGGGGTCGGGATAGGCGAGAGCGTTCCGGCCGCCGACGTCCGCGACGCCGTGCTCGCGCTGCGCCGGTCGAAGGGGATGGTGCTCGACCCGGACGACCATGACACGTGGTCGGCAGGGTCGTTCTTCACCAACCCGATCGTCGACGCGGAGGCCGCGCTGCCCGCGGAGGCTCCGCGCTTCCCGGCCACCGATCCCCTCAGCGGGGCACCGATCCCCGGGCTGACGAAGACCTCGGCCGCCTGGCTCATCGAGCGCGCCGGGTTCGACAGGGGCTTCGCCCTGCCGGGCGCTCGTGCGAGCCTGTCGACGAAGCACACGCTGGCTCTGACCAACCGCGGCGGGGCGACGACCGCCGACGTCCTCGACCTCGCCCGAACCGTCGTCGCCGGAGTCGAGGAGCGGTTCGGGATCGTCCTCGAGCCCGAACCCACCTTCGTCGGCGCGAACCTGTAGGCCTGGGCCCGGGGCCGGAACCCGGCCCCTCAGGCCGTCGTCCGGTCCTCCAGCCACGCGTCGATGTCGGCTCCGGCGGCCTCGCGCACGGACTCGGGGGCGGCCGAGATCGCGAACGAGTCACGGGCCAGGCCGGCGAGTTCGCCGGGGGTGAGACCTAGCTGCTCGGCGAACCGGTACTGGTCGACGAGTCGGGTGTGGAAGATGAGCGGATCGTCGGCACCGAGGGCGACCTTCGCACCCGCATCGAGAAGCGTCCGCAGCGGCACCTCATCGATGTCGGGGTAGACGCCGAGGGAGACGTTCGACCCCGGACACACCTCGAAGCCGACACCTGCCTCGACGATCTCGCCCAGCAGCTGCGGATCCTCACCGGCCCGGATCCCATGCCCGAGGCGGTCGGGGGAAAGGTCGCGGACGACCGAGCGGATGTGCTCGGGACCGAGCAGCTCCCCGCCGTGCGGGACCGAGAGCAGCCCGGCGCGGCGGGCGATGTCGAAGGCCCGGGCGAACTCCGCGGTCTCACCTCGGCGCTCGTCGTTGGACAGTCCGAAGCCGATGACGGTGCCCGGACCTTCACCGGCGTGGTGGGCGGCGAGACGGGCGAGCATCCGCGCATCGAGGGGGTGCCGGGTGCGGGAGGCGGCGACGATGATCGCCATCCCGAAATCGTCGTCGCTGGCCTTCGCCGCCTCGTCGAGGATGATCTCCAGGGCCGGGGTGATGCCGCCGACGAACGGGGCATACGAGGTCGGGTCGACCTGGAGCTCGAGCCAGCGGGACCCCTCGGCCCGGTCGGCTGCCGCCGCCTCACGGACGAGTCGGCGCATGATGTCCTCCCCGCGGACGACGCCGCGGGCCATGTCGTAGAGGCGTTGGAAGCGGAACCAGCCGCGCTCGTCGGGACTCAGTCCCGTGACCTTGTCGGCGAAGAGCTGATCGGACAGGCTCACGCCCGCCTCGGCGGCGAGGTCCTGCAGGGTGTCGGCCGACATCGAACCGGTGAAGTGCAGGTGCAGGTGTGCCTTGGGCAGGGACACGAGAGGGTCCGTCATCTGCCCAAGGATAGTCCGACGACCAGGGCGCATCCCTAGAATGGGTCCGTGTCGTCACCCCGTCTCCTCCTCCTGCTCCTCGTCCTCACCGTCGTCACCCTGCCCTGGGCGCTCTTCACCGCCCGTGCCGATCTGAGCTTCGGCCCCCATGAGGCGCAGTACCGCGTCACCGCCGATTCGCGGCTCACCCTCGACTTCGGGCCGCTGGGCACCCTCCTCGTCCCTGCCGGGGACTATCTGCCGCTCGGACTGGGGGTGAGCGTCGACATCGGGGAGATCCCCGTCTCCGGTGCCGCCGAGGACACGACCTCGGCCTCCGGCGGTGCCGCCGACAGCGGCGGAGGGACGATCGACGCCCTCGGTGGGGACATCGCTTCCTATGCCTCGCTCTTCTCCGCCCCGCAGGTCCAGATCGACCTCATCGTCGAGGGCCTGACGCGGGAGATCCTCATCCGCTGGGCGCTCGCGGTGTGTCTGCTCTCGGGAGCCGTCGTCGGCGGCATCCACCTGCTCGGACCGGCACGGATCGCCGCGCTGCGGCGGGGACTGGCGAGCCGGGAGCTCACGGCGATCGGCGCGGTCGTCGTCCTTCTCCTGTCCGGGGTGAGCGCCATCGCGCTCACCCGTCCGGAACCGCTGCGGCCGGACCCGGCGTTCGCGGGGACCCCGCTGGCCGGATCGCAGGTGACCGGCCGCCTCGGCGGGATCATCGACCAGGCGTTCACCGCGGTCAGGGACTTCTCCGAGGACAACGACGCCTTCTACGACGCCGTCCTCGCCGGCCTTCGCGGAGCGTGGAGCGAACGCCCCCTCAGCGGCGACTGGACCTCGCAGGGCATGGTGCCCCCGCCGGCAGGGAAGGCCGGCGTCTCGACCTTCGTGCTCAGCTCCGACGTCCACTGCAACATCGGCATGGCTCGCGTCGTCGGTGCGGTCACCCGGCTGAGCGGGGCCGACGCACTCATCGACGCCGGCGATGTGACGATGACGGGGACCTCGGCCGAGAACTACTGCATCGACGTCCTCGGGAACGAACTGCCCGAGGGACTGCCGCGGATGTTCGTCAAGGGCAACCACGACTCGCAGGAGACCGCCCGCCATGCCCGACGCAGCGGGTGGACGGTCCTCGACGACTCCACGGCGGAGCTCGCGGGCGTGCGCTTCTTCGGCGGTCCCGATCCGCGCCGGACGGTGTTCGGCTCCGGACCCCAGCTCGAGACCGAGCTGACCGCCGACGAATACGCAGCCCGGCTGCGCGACGAGGCGTGCACGGCCGACTTCGACGTCATGCTCGTCCACGACCCCAGGATCGTCCAACCGGCCCTCGACTCCGGGTGCGCGGACTACGCCCTGAGCGGACACTGGCACCGCACTGTCGGACCCGAGGCCTTTGGTCGGGGAGTGCGATACGTGAGTTCGACGACAGGCGGAGCGCTCGCGAACGCGCTCACCCCGGGTCCCTTGAAGATGGATGCCACGGTGAGCATCATCCGCGTCGACAACCGGACGAAGAGACCCATCGACCTCCAGATCATCACTGTCTCCCCAGGTGAGGAGGTCAGCATCGGTCCGTGGGTGCGTTTCCCCGAGCCGCAGCCCCTCGTCGCCGACCCCGTCGAACCGAGTGAGTAGGGGGCCACGGCACACGCGGACCGTGCTCGGTTCGACGGATCGCGGTGGGAGACGGTATGCTCGTTTCTCGTGGTTGGACACCCCCTCAGCTGGGGGAGTCGAATCGAAGGGGTGTGGCGCAATTGGTAGCGCAACGGTCTCCAAAACCGTAGGTTGCAGGTTCGAGTCCTGTCACCCCTGCGCAGTCGAAGCCTGCCGCGGCGATCACCGCCGGACAGAGCGCAGACTGACTGGCTGAGGCAGTTGAGCAGTCCCAAAGGATTCCGACCGAGTGAGGATGTGTGAGCGACACACCGGCAAAGAAGACAGGAAACGCGTCTGAGAACGCCTCCCGTCGCAAGCAGCTCGGATTCTTCGGACGGATCATCCAGTTCCTCCGCGAAGTCGTGGCGGAGCTGAAGAAGGTCGTCACCCCGACCCGCAAGCAGCTGGTCAACTACACACTCGTCGTGCTGGGGTTCATCCTCGTCATGATGGTCATCGTCACGGTCCTCGACCTCGTGTTCGGCAAGCTCGTCGGATTCGTCTTCGGCGGAACTCCGCTCTGGCCACTGTGGTGAGTCGCCCCGTGCGGCGATAACCTGGATACAAACAGCACATCCTTCGGACACGCAAGCCGTCCGACTACACGCGAAGCGAGGAATTGATCGGTGTCGGATACCAGTTCACCCGAACAGGACGCCCCTGAGACTGAGGTCGACGCGCCTGAGACCGAGACGGTCGAGGAGTCGACGACCGAGGCGACCGCCGACGTCGACGCGACCGCTGCCGATGAGGCACCGGCTGAGGACTCCGCCGCTGACGATTCCGCCGAGTCCGGCGACGACGTCGACCCTGCCGAGGAGTTCAAGGCCGAGCTGCGGATGCAGGAGGGCGACTGGTACGTCATCCACTCCTACGCCGGCTACGAGAACCGCGTGAAGCAGAACCTCGAGAACCGCGCCGTGAGCCTCAACCTCGAGGACTTCATCTTCGAGTCGCAGGTCCCCATGGAGGACGTCGTCGAGATCAAGAACGGTCAGCGCAAGCAGGTCCGCCGCGTGCGCGTGCCCGGCTACGTGCTCGTCCGGATGGAGCTCACCGACGAGTCGTGGGGCGCCGTGCGCCACACCCCGGGTGTGACCGGTTTCGTCGGCAACGCCTACGACCCGGTCCCGCTCTCGATCGACGAGGTCTTCACGATGCTCGCTCCCGTCTTCGAGGAGCGCCAGGCCGAAGCCGCCGCCGCTGAGGGCGTGGCCGCCGAGGCTGCGGCGAAGTCCGCCCCCATCACCGAGGTGGAGTTCGAGGTCGGCGAATCCGTCCTCGTCAAGGAGGGCTCGTTCGAAGGCCACCCCGCCACGATCCAGGAGATCCGCCCGGACTCCCAGAAGCTCACCGTGCTGCTGTCGATCTTCGAGCGAGACGTTCCCGTCGAGCTCGGCTTCGACCAGGTCTCGAAGCTCTGACCCGACCAGCGCACACCATCGCAGGGGCCCGGTTCCGACCGGGCCCCTGACGCGTTCTTCCACCCTGTGTTCCCGCTCACGACCATTTGCCCGAAGCCGGGCGAGCGTGGAATGATGGTGTGGTTTGATTGTCGGCCCTGTATCGGCAGGCCGGCATTGGATGATGCGCCGCGTTCTCTCGGCGCATGGACACTCTCAAGATTAAGGACCGCACATGCCTCCCAAGAAAAAGGTAGCCGGCCTCGTCAAGCTCCAGATTCAGGCAGGTGCCGCCAACCCGGCGCCTCCGATCGGTCCGGCGCTTGCCCAGCACGGCGTCAACATCATGGAATTCACGAAGGCGTACAACGCTGCGACTGAATCCCAGCGCGGGAACATCGTTCCCGTCGAGATCACGGTCTACGAAGACCGTTCGTTCACCTTCGTCCTCAAGACCCCGCCGGCCGCGGAACTCATCAAGAAGGCCGCCGGCGTGAAGTCGGGTTCGGCGACCCCGCACACCGTCAAGGTCGCGCACCTCAGCGCCGACCAGGTCCGCGAGATCTCCACGACGAAGATGCCCGATCTCAACGCCAACGACCTCGACATGGCCGATCGCATCATCGCGGGCACCGCTCGTTCGATGGGCATCACCACCGACATCGAGGTCTGAGACCAGACATCCCACTGTGGCAGGGCGGACGCAGCCCCGACCACGACTGCAAGGAGAGAAGCAGATGGCAAAGCGCTCGAAGGCCTACCAGGCCGCGGCTGAGAAGATCGCCGCAGATGTGAAGTACGAACCGGCTCAGGCGATCGACCTGGCCAAGGAGACCTCGGTGGCGAAGTACGACGCCACCGTCGAGGTCGCCCTCCGCCTCGGGGTCGACCCCCGCAAGGCGGACCAGATGGTGCGCGGCACCGTCAACCTCCCGCACGGCACCGGCAAGACCGCCCGGGTCCTGGTGTTCGCCGCCGGCGACCGTGCAGAGGCAGCCCGCGAAGCAGGTGCCGACTACGTCGGTTCCGATGACCTGCTGGAGAAGGTGGCCGACGGCTTCACCGACTTCGACGCAGCGGTTGCAACCCCCGACATGATGGGCAAGGTCGGACGTCTGGGCAAGGTGCTCGGTCCCCGCGGCCTCATGCCGAACCCGAAGACCGGCACGGTGACCATGGACGTCGCCAAGGCCGTGTCCGACATCAAGGGCGGAAAGATCGAATTCCGCGTCGACAAGCACTCGAACCTCCACTTCATCATCGGCAAGGCCTCGTTCTCCGAGCAGGCCCTGCAGGAGAACTTCGATGCTGCGATCGAGGAGATCCTCCGCCTCAAGCCGTCCTCCTCGAAGGGCCGCTACATCACGAAGGCGACCATCACGACCTCGAACGGTCCCGGCATCCCGGTCGACGCAGCCGCGCTGCGCGCCTGATTCCGACCGTGGAGTGATCCGCGCCTGAAGGGCGGGAAGTGAGTCTCTCACTTCCCGCCCTTCGTCGCATCTGCGCCTCTTCGCCTCCCACGGGTCCTCACGTGCGCCGGTGACCTTGCTCACGTTCGTCGCAGCCGATAGATTGGGATGACCCCAGTGACCTGCATGACGACCGCCGACGGAGGTGAAGCGGACTGCGATGAGCACGACACCGCTGCTGCACGACGACTATCAGCTCATCGTGCGTCGGGCCCACAGCGACCTCGCCGCACCCAACCCTGAGCGGCGCGGCGTCCCCGGGGTGCGATCGACGGTCCTCGAGTCCTGGACCCGTTCCCTCGTTCGACTCCGCGACCCGTCCGGCGTCCGTGCCCGGGTGGCCTATGAGGACGCTCAGCTCGCCGAGGTGCGCCGCCGTCATCCCTTCCACTCGATCATGCCGCTGCTGCGCTCTCACCTCATCGAACCGGCCACCGGCGCGGGCCTCCTCGTCGCCCTCGGCGATGAGCAGGGATGTCTGCTCTGGGTCGAGGGGGAGCGGTCCGTGCGCGAGCGTGCCGAGTCGATGGGCTTCGTCCCCGGCTCCGACTGGTCCGAGGATGCGATGGGCACCTCGGCACCGGGTCTCGCCCTCCAGTCCCGTTCGGCCGTCCAGATCAGCCAGGCCGAGCACTTCGCCAGCGACGTCCACGCGTGGAGCTGCAGCGCGGTGCCCGTCACCCATCCCGGCACCGGCGAGGTCATCGGCATCATCGACGTCACCGGGGGAGACGATGCCGTGTCCTCGATCGTCCTGCCCCTGCTCGGGTCGACCGCTCAGGCCGCCGCCGCAGGCCTCTCTCGGCTCTACCGCGCCGATGCCGCCGAGGTGGGGGACCGGGACTCCGCCGCCCGCGTCCGCCTCGCGGTCAGCGGTTCGGCTCCCGCCCTGACCGGGCCGGACGGCGCGCGCATCGAACTCTCGAAGCGCCACGCCGAACTCCTCCTCCTGCTCCACCGCAGCCCTGCCGGGCTGACCAATGCCGAACTCGCCGATCGGCTCTGGCCGACCGGAGGCAGCGACGTCACCGTGCGCGCGGAGATCGCGCGCCTGCGCAAGACGATCGCCACCCTCAGCGACCTCGAGGTGGCCGGACGGCCCTACCGCCTGGTCGGCGATCTCGACAGCGACGTCGACGCCGCCCATCGGGCCCTGGGCCAGGGCGACGTCGAGACCGCACTCGAGGCCTACCGCGGCCGGGTGCTTCCCGACTCCGACGCCCCCGGGGTGCGGGAGATCAGCGGCGAGCTCGAGGCGCTGCTGCGCGAGACCCTGCTCCAGGACGGGACCTGGCAGCAGCTGTGGCGCTTCGCCAGGCTGCCGGAGAACCAGTCCGACACCGAGGTGCTCATGGCCGTCCTCCGGCTCGCCCCGCCCGACGCCCCCGAGCGCACCGCCGCACTCGTCCGTCTCGAGGCGCTCGGCAGCTGAGGTCCCGCCTCGGCGATGCAACGCTCATGCAACGTTGCCCTCTGTAGCGTGATCGTCAATCGGGGATCACTCCCGAGGACATCGCAGCAAAGGAGTTGCCATGACGGTATACGCACGGCCGGGCGAAGACGGCTCTCTCGTCACCTTCAAGCCCCGCTACGAGAACTACATCGGCGGGGAGTGGGTGCCGCCGACGAACGGAAACTACTTCGACAATCCCACGCCCGTGACCGGCCAGCCCTTCACCGAGGTGCCCGCGAGCACTGCCGAGGACATCGAACTCGCCCTCGACGCCGCCCACGCCGCGGCCCCCGCATGGGGGAAGACCTCGCCGACGGAGCGGGCGAACATCCTCCTCCAGGTCGCCGACCGCATGGCGGAGAACCTCGAGATGCTCGCGGTCGCCGAGACCTGGGACAACGGCAAGGCCGTCCGCGAGACCCTCAACGCCGACCTGCCGCTGGCCGTCGACCATTTCCGGTACTTCGCCGCGGCGATCCGCACCCAGGAGGGCGGGCTCTCCCAGCTCGACGAGCAGACCGTGGCGTATCACTTCCATGAGCCGCTCGGCGTCGTCGGACAGATCATCCCCTGGAACTTCCCGATCCTCATGGCCGTGTGGAAGCTCGCTCCGGCGCTCGCCGCCGGCAACGCGGTCGTCCTCAAGCCCGCCGAGCAGACCCCGGCCTCGATCCTCGTCCTCATGGAGCTCGTCGGCGATCTGCTGCCGCCCGGCGTCGTCAACGTCGTCAACGGCTTCGGGCTTGAGGCGGGCAAACCGTTGGCCTCGAACAAGCGCATCCGCAAGATCGCGTTCACCGGTGAGACCACGACGGGCCGGCTCATCATGCAGTACGCCTCGCAGAACATCATCCCGGTCACCCTCGAGCTCGGCGGCAAGAGCCCGAACATCTTCTTCGATGATGTCATGGCCAAGGACGACGCCTATTGGAACAAGGCGCAGGAGGGCTTCACGATGTTCGCCCTCAACCAGGGCGAAGTCTGCACGTGCCCGTCGAGGGCGCTCATCCAGGAGGGCATCGCCGCGGACTTCCTCGAATCCGTCGTCGCCCGCACTGAGAAGATCGTCCAGGGCAACCCGCTCGACACCGACACGATGATGGGTGCGCAGGCCTCGAACGATCAGCTCGAAAAGATCGTCTCCTACCTCGACATCGGCAAGCAGGAGGGCGCCGAGGTCCTCATCGGCGGCGAAAGGGCCGAACTCGACGGAGACCTCTCCGGCGGCTACTACGTGCAGCCGACCATCTTCAAGGGCGACAACGGGATGCGCATCTTCCAGGAGGAGATCTTCGGCCCCGTCGTCTCGGTGACGACGTTCACCGACTACGACGACGCGATGCGCATCGCCAACGACACCCTCTACGGCCTCGGCGCCGGTGTGTGGAGCAGGGACGGCAACACCGCGTACCACGCCGGCCGCGACATCCAGGCCGGTCGCGTGTGGGTGAACAACTACCACGCGTATCCCGCGCACGCGGCGTTCGGCGGCTACAAGGCCTCGGGCATCGGACGCGAGAACCACAAGATGATGCTCGACCACTACCAGCAGACGAAGAATCTGTTGGTCAGCTATTCGGAGAACGCACAAGGGTTCTTCTGATGCCAGAGAACACTGCGGAAGTACTCGAATCAGCACCGACGCTCGAAGGTGAGAACCGTTCACGTGTGAAGATGACCCAGGCTGCCGTCGACCTTCTGGCGGGGCTGGTCGCCGAACACGGACAGCTGATGTTCCACCAGTCTGGGGGATGCTGCGAAGGCTCATCGCCGATGTGCTTTCCCGCGGGAGAATTCCTCACCTCGGACGCGGACGTGCGGCTGGGACATTTTGAGCTGCCGTTGCCCGACGGGCAACACTCGGGACTGGACTTCTGGATGTCGGCCGAACAGTTCGAATACTGGAAGCACACCGATCTGACGATCGATATCGTCCCCGGACGAGGAAGCGGCTTCAGCGTCGAAACTCCGACGGGCAAGCGTTTCATCATCCGTTCGGAACTGAGGGAGGGGTAGTCGAAGTCTCGCACAGGCCCACACCAGGGCATAAGAAGATTGCAATTGCATGAAACGGGGTGTCTCCCCGGACGCATCATCACAAAGGAGTAGAAGATGTCAGCTATGAAAGCAGCAGTAGTCACAGAATTCGGCAAGGACCTCGGCGTCGGTACCAGTAACGAGATTCCCGAGCCCGGTCGTGGTCAGGCGCTCGTCAAGCTCATCGCCTCAGGCGTGTGCCACACCGATCTCCACGCCGCTCACGGTGACTGGCCCGTCAAGCCGAAGATTCCGCTCATCCCCGGACACGAGGGTGTCGGCGTCGTCGAGAAGGTCGGTGAGGGCGTCACGGACGTCGAAGTCGGACAGATGATCGGCAATGCCTGGCTGTGGAGCGCGTGCGGCGAATGTGAGCACTGCCGGCAAGGCTGGGAGACGCTTTGCCAGAGCCAAACATACGGTGGCTATACCGTTGACGGCTCTTTCGGTGAGTACATGCTCGTCGACACGAAGTTCGCTGCACGGATTCCCGATGGGGCCGATCCCTATGAGATCGCTCCGGTTCTCTGCGCCGGCGTGACCACCTACAAGGGGCTCAAACGCACAGAGGTCAAGCCCGGGCAGTGGGTCGTCATCTCGGGCATCGGAGGACTCGGGCACATCGCTGTGCAATACGCCGTGGCCATGGGCATGCGCGTCGTCGCTGTCGATGTCGCCGATGACAAACTGGCCCTGGCCAAGAAACATGGTGCAGAGATCACGGTCAACGCTTTCGGAGAAGACCCTGCCGAGGTCATCCAGGAGAAGATCGGCGGCAGCCATGGCGTCCTCGTCACTGCCGTTCACCCGTCTGCTTTCGGACAGGCCATCGGAATGACTCGTCCTGGCGGAACGATCGTCTTCAACGGTCTGCCGCCCGGCGACTTCCCGGCCCCGATCTTCGACATCGTTCTCAAGGGGCTGACGATTCGCGGTTCGATCGTCGGAACCCGTCAGGATCTGCAGGAAGCCATTGACTTCTACGCTGCCGGGAAGATCCATCCGACGTTCACCAAGCGGCCGCTCGAGGACATCAACGCGATCTTCGACGAGATGGAGCACGGAAAGATCGACGGACGCATCGTGATCGAATACTGACGAATCAGCCAACCCCGCACCGAACTACCTGACGGCGGCTCAGCAACCTCGCGCGAGGTTGCTGAGCCGTGTGTTGTCTTGTCACTTATCGGACAGTGTTCGTACCGACTTATCGGACAGTCTCGGTAGTCACTTCTCGGACACCGGGTGGGTTTTTCGCAGTGATTCAACTCCCGAGGGCAGACGACCACGGTCTCCGTTGACGAACCTGCCGATCTTGGTGACGTTGAGGTGGCGCTGCTTGGGCAGCGGCAGATCAATGGTCGCGATGAGCTCACCGTAGGGGACGAGATAGAACTCGAG
>NZ_BAABNP010000022.1:0-44217 GCF_038429965.1 Brevibacterium ammoniilyticum | reverse complement strand
CAACCTCACGCATTACATCGCGAGGTGTCTGCTCGAGTCCGGTGGCTTCAGACCGGTTCTACACTCTCAATTACGATGAGCCCCTCATCCCCTCAGGAGGACGCCATGCCGAAGAACCAGCCCGAACCCGTCCGCGATCCGGCTAGTGACCACCTGCTCACCCCCAGCAACTGCGCCATCGCGCTCATCGACTATCAGCCCGAGCAGTTCTCGACAGTCGGGTCGACGACCCGCGATGAGATCCTCCTCGGCGTCGTCACCCTGGCCAAGCTCTCCCGCGCCTACGAGATCCCCACGGTGCTCTCGACCGTCGGCGTCGACCTCGGCGTCAACACCGGCACGATCTCCGAGATCAAGGACGAGCTCCCCGACCTCGAGGAGATCGACCGCACAGGCGTGAACTCGTGGGAGGACGCGGACTTCCGTGCCGCCATCGAGGCGACCGGGCGGAAGAAGATCGTCCTCGCCGGCCTGTGGACCGAAGTCTGCCTCACCTTCCCCACCCTCGACCTCCTCAAAGAGGGCTACGAGGTCTACCCCGTCATCGACGCCGTCGGCGGAGTCTCGGACGACGCCCACAACTCGGCGGTGACGAGGATGGTCACCGCCGGAGCGCACCCGATCACCTCGCTCGCCTTCGGAGCCGAGCTCATGCGCAACTGGGCCCGGTCCGACTCCGACCGCTACCGCACGATCATCAACGACTACTTCCAGCGTCGACGCGCGATCGGCGACACCTTCGGGAACTGAGGCGGCAGCGCCCGGACCGCCCCAAGCAACCGGGATCCGGCCGCCGCAGCGAACCCTGCCGCTGCTGACAACTGAATCGCATTACCGCTGACCAGGAGAGATGACCGCATGACCGACAACGCTCAGGCCCCTCCCGAAGAGCGCATCGCCCTGGTCACCGGAGCGACCGGTGCGATCGGCGCTGCTGTGAGCAGAGCTCTCGTCGGCCAGGGAATCCGGACCGCGATGCTCGCCCGCAACCTCCGTCGACTCGAGCGGCTCGCCGAACAGCTCGACGCGCCCGACCTCACCCTGCCCGTCCGTGCCGATGTCACCCAGCCCTTCGACCTCGTCGAGGCCCGCGACGCCATCCGTGACCGCTTCGGTGCTGACCCGGACCTCGTCATGGTCTCAGCCGGCGTCATGCGCGCCGGCGACTTCGAGCAGGCGGTGCCCTCAGAGTGGAAGGCGATGATCATGACGAACGTCGAGGGTGCCCTCTACACCGCGCAGACCTTCGCCGACGGGCTGCTCCGGATCGGCGAGACCGGGCACCGGGCCGACCTCATCTTCGTCGGCTCGGCCCCGGCACCGCAGCGCGCGAAGAGCTACGCGGTCTTCTCTGCGATGGCGACCTCCGTCGAACAGCTCGCCAAGCACCTGCGCGCCGAGTACGGCGAACGCGGTGTGCGGGTGCACCACATCGCCCCGTTCTACGTCACCTCCGAACTCGGCGCCGACATGAGCGACACCGAGCACTACCAGCGGTTCCTCGAACGCGCCGACGAGTTCTCCTCGATCGACCCGGGAAGCGTCGCCCACCTCGTGAAGTTCATGATCGGCCTTCCCGCACGGTCGAACCTCGCCGCCGCCACCATCCGACCGGTGAGGAGCTGACATGGTCACACGCTTGAGCAGAGGACTCGCAGGGTTCTTCCGCACGGAGAGCGCCGGCGCCGTCGTCCTCCTTGCGGCCACGGTGATCGCGCTGCTGTGGGCCAACCTCTCCCCGGACAGCTACAACACGGTCATCAAGACGGAGTTCGGCTTCGTCGCCGGTGGATCCGAACTCGAGATGTCGCTTCAGCACTGGATCAACGATGCCGTGATGATGGCCTTCTTCTTCCTCGTCACCCTCGAGGTGAAGAAGGACGTCGTCCTCGGCGAACTGCGGTCGTGGAAGCGCGCGGCCCTGCCGATCGTCGGCGCGGTGGCCGGCCTCATCGTCCCCGCCCTCATCTTCGTCGCCATCACCCGCGGCACCCCCGAGGTGGGGGCGTGGGGTGTCGTCATCTCCACCGACACCGCGTTCATCGTCGGCATCCTCGCCGCCTTCGGTTCGCGCATCCCCGCCCAGCTGCGGGTGTTCATCCTCGCCCTCGCGGTCGTCGACGACATCGGGGCGCTGGCCGTCATCGCGTTCTTCTACACCGAGGACATCGACCTGCTCTGGCTCGGCATCGCCGCAGCCCTGGCGGCGGTGACCTGGTTCGTCCAGAGGATGCAGGCGTGGCGCGGCCTCGTCTACGCGATCCTCGGGGTCTTCCTCTGGTTCGCCGTCCTCCAGTCCGGGGTCCACGCGACGATCGCCGGTGTCATCCTCGGCCTGATCCTGCCCGTCTTCCCGCCGAAGCACCAGCTCGTCGACGAGGCGGAGGACCTCACGCAGAGCTTCCGCCGCAGCCCCAACGCCGAACGCGGGATGTCCGCCGCCGAGGGCATCCTCCGCTCCGTGTCGATCAACGACCGGTTCCAGCTCTCCCTGCGCCGCGTCGTCAGCCTCGTCATCGTCCCGGTCTTCGCGCTCGTCAACGCCGGCGTCCTCATCACCCCGGAGTCGCTGTCCCACGCGTTCGGGTCGGCTCTGACCTGGGGCGTCATCGCCGGTCTTGTCTTCGGCAAGTTCGTCGGCATCTTCGGTGCGACGATGCTCGGGCGTCGCCTGCACATCGGCGAGCTCTCCGAGGCGCTGCGCCCCCGGCACATCGCCTCGGGTGCGATGCTCACCGGCATCGGGTTCACGATCTCCCTCTTCATCGTCGACCTCGCGATCACCGACCCGGTCGCCCAGTCCGACGCCCGCATCGGCATCCTCACCGCGTCCGCGCTCGCCGCGCTCATCGGCGTCATCAGCCTGCAGCTGACCGCCCGCTACGACCGCAGGCACGCGCCCGCCCGGGTCCAGCTCAACCGGCCGATCGACCCCGAGCGCGACCACATCTACGGACCGCCCGAGGCGAAGAACTCCCTGACGGTCTACGGCTCCTTCGGCGGCCTCGACGACGCGAACACGGAGGAGATCCTCGACCAGGTCATCGACCACTACGAGGGCGACATCAACTTCGTCTTCCGCCACATCCGCCCCACCGCCGAGGGCGCGCCCGAGCAGACAGCCGAAGCCCTCGAGGCCGTCGCCGCCCAGCAGCGCAAGCTCTTCTGGCCGATGCGCCACGAACTCAACGAGATCAGTGAGGAACGCAGCTTGGACAATCGCGAACTCCTGCGCGCCAGCGTCAACATCGGCGCCAACCTCAGCCGCGTCGAAGACGACCTGCGCCGCGGCAACCACCTCGGCCGCGTCGACGAGGACTACCTCGACGCCGAGAACATGGGGCTGACTCGGGGGCCCGTCCTCTTCGTCAACGGTCTGCTCTACAAGGGGGACATGGAACCGAACGCGATCATCGCCGACCTCGACGCGACCCGTGCCGAGGCCCCGGATCCGAAGACCCGACCCGACCACATCCTCACCTCGGACTGCGCCGTGCAGGGCGGCGCACCCGTCCAGGCGAGCGCGGGGAGGTCAGCATGACAGAACCGACGACCGCCTCGGCGGAGGTCCCCCACGTCATCACCGGAGGAGCCCGGGGCGTCGGCCTGGCCACGGCCAGGCGGCTGCTCGACCGGGGGGACTCGGTCGTCGTCATCGACCGGAACCCGCTCCCGGATGAGTTCGCCGACCATCCGAAGCTGACGTACTTCGAGCAGGACGTCGCCGATCTGGCGGGCCTGGCCGAGCTCGGCGCCACGATCCGGCAGCGGTGGCCGCGATGCGCCTCGGTGATCGCGTGCGCCGGCGTCACCTATGTCGGCTCCTTCCCCGACACCGAGTTCGCGAAGTGGAAAGAAGTGCTGACGACGAACATCACCGGTGCCGTCCACATCGTCCACGCCGTCCTCCCGTCCTTGGAGGCCACCGCCGAGGCGGGAGAGCGGGCCGACGTCATCACGATCGGATCGATCGCCGACCAGGCCTACTTCGACGATGCGACGATCTACGGCGCGTGCTCGGCGGCGCTCAAGGCCTTCGCCGACCACCTGCGCATCGAACTGCGAGAGCGGAACGTGCGCGTGTCGAACATCGCGCCCGGGTACATCCGGGGAGCGTTCGCCGAATTCCTCGGCGGGCTCGAGCAGGAGTACACGCAGCTCGGCGAAGGTCTGCTCCTTCCCGACGACGTCGCCCACGTCATCGAGTTCACTCTCGACCAACCTGCCGGAGTCCACCTCGGCGACCTCGACATCGTCGCGACCGCACAGGGCTGGGCATGACCATGCGACGGCGAACCCGGCGGGGAGGGCGAGGGCGATGACCCTCGAGGACCTCTCCCGGCTGCAGTTCGCGCTCACCGCGATCTTCCACATCATGTTCCCGGCGATGACGGTGGGGCTCTCGGTGTTCCTCACCGTCGTCTACGGGCTGTACTGGAAGACCAGGCGTCCGGTCTACCTGCAGATGTTCCGGTTCTGGCGGCGGATCTTCGGGGTCGGCTTCGCCCTCGGCGTCGTCGCCGGTGCCGTGCTCACCTTCGAGTTCGGACTCAACTGGGGTGTGTTCTCCCGGGTCACCGGTCCGATCATCGGACCGATCATCGCGATGGAGGTCGTCACCGCGTTCTTCGTCGAAGCCGGATTCATCGGCATCCTCCTCTACGGCGACGGGCGGGTGAAGGAGCGGACGATGTTCGTCTCGACCCTCCTCGTCTCGATCGGCACCCTGCTGTCGACGACATGGATCCTCATCGCGAACTCGTGGATGCAGACTCCTGCCGGCTTCGCCATCGCCGAGGACGGCACCTTCGTCCCGACGAACTGGCTCGAGATCATCTTCAACCCGTCCTTCCCGCTGCGCTTCCTCCACATGTTCCTCGCGGTGCTCATCTCCGCATCGACCTTCATCATCGGCATCGCCGCGTGGTACCTCATCCGCGGGCGCTCGCTGCCCTTCGCGAAGCGGTCGTTCTCGATGGCGATCGGCGTCCTCGCTGTCCTCCTGCCCCTCCAGATCTCCGTCGGCGATGACGTCGCCCTCGAGGTCGTCGTCGAACACCAGATGCCCAAGTTCGCGGCGATCGAGGGACACTGGCAGACGGACAGCAACGGCTACAACCTCCTCATCGTCACCGATCAGGCCGACCAGGAGAACCTCGCGGACGTCGAGGTGCCCTTCCTCGGCGCGCTCATCGGACAGGATCTCACCGGCCAGAACTTCCTTCCGGGCCTGAACGACGTCGAACCCGATCCGGACCTGCAGCCGCCGATGTGGATGACGTTCTGGGGCTTCCGGCTGATGTTCTACGGGTCGATGGTCCTCTTCGGCATCGCCATGGCCGGCGTCGTCCTCCGCCTGCGCGGGCGCCTCTTCACCTCCCACCGCTTCCACAAGGTCTGCCTGTGGTCGGCACCCGTGGGGATCCTCGCGATCATCGGCGGCTGGGTGACCGCAGAGACCGGGCGCCAGCCGTGGGTCGTCTACGGCCGTCTGCGCACCGAGGATGCCGTCTCCGACCTCGCCCCCGCCCACCTCGTCTTCTCCGTCATCGGGTTCGTCGTCCTCTACGCCGTCATGCTCGCCGCCTACATCGGCTACATCGTCTGGGCCGTGCGCCGCGGACCCGAGCATGACCGTCCCGGAGCCATCATCGCCGACGACGATGATCTCGATGATCTCGACGCCGAGGCGGCCGCCGGGTCCACAGGTGCCGCCGCTTCCGCGTCGGTGGGGAGCGGGGGCACCCCGGTGGGCGGAGGGAGCCCGGTGGGCGGCGGGAGCCCGCCGATGACGGACGGGAACGCCGAGGCGGCCGAAGGAAGGGCGGAGTCATGACCATCGCCGACGTGTGGCTCATCGTCCCCGTCCTCTGCCTGACGATGTACATCGTCCTCGACGGCTACGACCTCGGCATCGGCATCTTCCTGCTCGTCGAACGCGATCGTCGGCGCCGCCGCGAGGGCGTCGAGGTCGTCGCGCAGACGTGGGACATCAACGAATCGTGGCTCATCCTCCTCGGCGTCTCGCTGTGGGCCGGATTCCCCGCCGTCTACGGCGCGGCCCTGCCGCACCTCTACCTCCCGCTCATCGTCATGCTCTTCTGCCTCATCGTCCGCGGCTTCTCCACCGAGCTCATCTCGCACCGGCACGACACCGCCGAGGTGTGGGTGCGGGCCTTCGCGGTCGCCTCGCTCGGTGCGGCGATCGCCCAGGGTGTGGCGCTCGCGGGCCTCGCGCGGGAGCTCACCCTCGACGCCGAGGGAGACTTCGTCGGTCCGACCACCCCGTGGGACGCCGCTTCGGTGCTCTTCACGATCGTCGTCGTCATCGGCGTCGTCGCCGTCTACACGGCACTCGGGGCGGCGTTCATGCGCACCAAGGTCGACTCCCCGCTCGCGGTGCGCACGAGCCGCTCGCTCGTCGCCGCGGCAGCCGTCGTCCTCGCCGTCATCGTTGTCCTGCTCGGGACGACGGATGCCCCGCTGACCTGGTCGGGAGTCCAGGGCGTCATCGTCACCGCCCTGCTCGCCCTCGCTCTGGCGGCGGCGATCCTCGCATGGCGGCAGCTCGGCCCCGGGCCGCGGCGCACCGGGGGATACCGGTCGGCCCTGATCATGGTCGGCGCAGTCCTCGCCGCGATCGTCGTCGGCCGCTATCCCGTCATCCTCAGTCCCGGCGTCACCGTCGAGGACGCAGCGGCGCCGAGCCTCGCCCTCTACGCCCTGCTCATCGGGGTGGGCATCAACATCCTCCTCATCGTCTTCTACACGGTCTTCGCCCACCGCACGTTCTCCGGTCCCCTCTACCAGGACGCGATCCCGGGCAGCACCGAGGCGGGGAGCACGCGCCCGGCGGGGAGTGCGGCCGAGAGCGAGACGGAGGTGCCGCGATCATGAGCGACCCGATCCCACACGAGCCGGAGCAGCGGGACCCGGAGCAGCGGGACCCGGAGCAGCGGGACCCGGAGCCGCGAAAGCCTGGCGGGCACGGACCGGAGCAGTCGGGGACGTCGACGCACCGGTCGGAGTCGTCGACGCACCGGTCGGGCACGCCCGGTGAGACGGCGGGGCGCGGGACGCGGATCCTCCGCCGGATCGGCCTCGTGCTGCTCGGCATCATCCTCTACACGATCAGCATGAACATGTACTCCGGCTATCCGGAAGTCGGTTCGCAGTGGATCAACAGGGCGGCGATCCTCGCCATCGTCGTCTTCGCCGCCGTCGTCTTCATCCGCGACGAACGGCGCCGCGCCCACGAGGACGACCACGACGACGATGGCGCCTGATCGGGGAGCAGCCACCTCGGCGACCTCCCAGCCTCCTGCCCCGATGCGGGACGCGTCGGCGATGGACTGGATCGCCTCGCAGGCGGGACCGGGTCGGACGCTGTTCCGGCTCTCGGGACTCACCGAGGTCGCCGCGACGGGGGCGCTCATCGGCCAATGGGCATTCCTCGGCGCCGGGGTCACGGCGTGGATGACGGGAGCGGGCGGCGTCGTCGGCCTGCTCATGGTCGCCGCGGCGGCCGCACCGGTGCGCCTGCTCTTCCGGGCGCTCGCCGCGCGCCTGGCGGCAGCCGGACGCGAGCGGGTGAGCACGCGGATCCTCACCGACCTCGTCCCCGCCCTCCTCGCCGCGGCGGGACGGACACCCGCGACGGAGGCCGCCGACGTCCTCATCGACCACGCCCCGGTCGTCGCCGGCTATCTCTCGGGAACGCGGCCGCTGCGCGTCGCGGCCGTGCCGTCGACGCTGCTCATCCTCGGTGCCGTCGCCCTCGTCCACTGGCCGGTCGCGGTCCTCCTCACCGTCTGCACACTGCTGCTGCCGCTCAATCTCCGACTCGCCGGCCAGGCGACGGTGACCGCAGGGGAGAGGCAGCTCGCCGCAACCCGTCGACTCTCGGCCGTCATCACCGAGAGCGTGCGCGGCCTGCCGACCCTCGTCAGCCTCCGCGCAGTGGCTCGGAGGCGCGCGGTCCTCGACCGGTCGTCCACGCGGCTCGAGGCTTCGACCTTGAGAGTCCTCTCCTACGCGTTCCTCTCCGGGGCGGTCATGGACGTCGCGGTGACGTTCGCGATCGCGGTGTCGGCGACGTACACGGGTCTCGTCCTCCTCGGCTTCGTCACCCTTCCGGGGGCGCCCGGCCTCGACCTCGGCGAGGCGCTCTTCGTCCTCCTCCTCTGCCCCGCGTACTTCGCTCCCGCGCAGCGGGCGGCCAGGGGCTTCCACGATCGTGACGACGCGCTCGTCGCCGCGCGCGCGATCCGCGAGGCTGCGCGGGTCGAGGACGAAACGGCGGGGGTCGCGGACGAGGCGGCGGGGGACGAGGACGAGTCCGCACGGCCAGGCTCTGCCGCCGCGGAGCCACGGCCCGATGCCGCCGAGCCTGGCCCCGATGCCGCGACGGGCACGACCCCGGCGCCGTACCCCGGTGCCGAGCCCGCCCCCGGCACGACTCTGACCCCGGAGGGCGGCACCGACCCCGGACCTGACCGGATTTCGGCCCCGCGTCGCGCCGCGCTCGCCCCGCGCGTCGACCTGTGGGGCGTGAGCGTCCTCGAAGTGGATGCCGTCATCCTCGACGACCTCGACCTCACGATCCCGGCCGGGGAGTGGACGGCGATCAGCGGACCGTCCGGGTCGGGCAAGACGACGCTGCTCCAGCTCGTCGCCGGCACCCGGATTCCGACGGCAGGGTCGGTCGAGGTGATGAGGCGTGGGGCCGGTGCCATGGACAGTGGGGACACGTCCGACGGCGGTCACGGATCGGGCACCTCCCACGGCTGGCTCGGAGCGGACACCGTCATCCTCGAGGCCACCCTCGCCGAGAACATCGGCCTCGGCGATCCGACGATCAGCCCCGACGCGATCCGCACGGCTGCCCACGACGCCGGCCTCGAGCAGGTGCTCGCCGATCTGCCCGAGGGCATCGGCACCGTCCTCGGCCGCCGCGGCCGCGTGCTCTCGGCAGGGGAGAGGCGGCGCGTCGCGCTCGCCCGCCTCCTCGCCGCCGACCGCGACCTCTGGGTCCTTGACGAACCGACCGCCCACCTCGACCACGAGACGGAAGCGGAGATCCTCCGCACCCTGCGCCGGGTCGGGGCGGGGCGCACCGTCGTCATCGCGACCCACTCGCCGGCGGTGACGACTGCCGCCGAGCACGCGTGGGAACTGCGCACCGGACTCCTCGACGTGCAGACCCGAGTGGGCGGGGGCACGGCATGAGGAACCGACCCCGCAGGCACGTCCTCGCGCTCACCGTCGCCGTCGCCGCCGAGCTCTGCGCGCTCGGTCTGCTCGCCGTCTCCGGGTGGTATCTCGCCGCCTGCGCGCTCGCCGGTCTCGGCCTGCTCGCGACCTTCTCCTACCCGACGCCGAGCGGCATCGTCCGCCTCCTCGCCCTCGGCCGCATCGGCGCCGGTTACGGACAGAACGTCCTCCTCCACCGAGCAGCCCTCGCCGACACGACCCGCGACCGCCTCCGCGTCTTCGACGATCTCACGGCCGCCGGTGCCCGACCCGTCGACGACCGGACGGTCGACCGCCTGCTCACCGAGGCCCAGGACGAAGGGGAGCGGGTGCTCCGCGTCACCGCCCCGCTCGTCGTCACCGTGAGCGCGATCCTCACGGCGGTCGTCGTCATCCTCCTCACCGCTCCGCCCGCCGTCATCCCGCTCGTCATCGGGGCGGTGACCCTCCTCGCGCTCGCGATCCTCCCCGCCGAGTCCGACCCCGGCCGCGGTCGCCTGCGCGCCGAGGTGCTCGCGAGCATGGACGCCGCCCCCGAACTCGAGTCGCTGGGAGCTGCGCCCCTGCTGCGCGCGCGGATCCTCGAACACCTCCACGACCTCACCGCCGCCGAGCAGCGCCGCGATTCCCGACAGCTGCGCCGACAGGTGGTCACCGCACTCGCCGGTGGTCTCGCGTTCGGCGCCGTCATCGTCGTCAGCGCCGCCTCGCTCGGGGTCGGCGATCTCGCCGTGGTTCCGCTCTTCGTCATGATCGTCTGCCTCGCGTTCGGCGTCCTCGAGCGCACAGTCGCGATCAGCGCCATCGTCCCCCACCTCGAACGACTCCGCGGACACCGGGCCCGCCGAATCAGCGATCCCAGCCGTGTCCCCGTGCCCCCGCGCCCGGTCGGCGTCGCCGCCGACGGCACGATCACCCTCGGGGCTGGTACCGGTTCGGGCACGCTGCTCGCGATCCCGCCCGGTGGGAGCGCGGCGATCATCGGTCCGTCCGGCGCGGGCAAATCGACCCTGCTCACCTCCATCGCCGAGGCGGTGCGCGGTGCCGGGACCGCGACCGCCGCCGAGCGCACCGCCGCGGTCCCCTCCGTCGCGCACGTCGCCGACGACGAGTTCCTCTTCACCGGCACGATCGCAGCGAACCTCCGCCTCGGCGCGCCGACCGAGCTCACCCCGGCTGACCTCGCCGGGGTTCTCACCGCCCTCGGGCTGGACGACGACATCACCCCGGACACGCGCACGGGAATCGGCGGGCGTGCGCTCTCCCGCGGAGAGACGCGGCGCCTCGTCATCGCCCGCGCCGTCGTCACGGCACCGGATGTCCTTCTCGTCGACGAGCCCGATCTCGGTCTCGACACCGGCTCGTTCGTGCGGATGCTCGAGTTCATCCGCACCCGACTCCCGGCCGCGACGATCATCGTCGCCGCCCACCGCAGCCCACCGGGAGTCGAGTTCGTCCTCGACCTCAGCCGCAGCGAAGCTGCCGGAACCCGCGTGCCCGCCGACGCCGACGTGCCAACCGGCACCGACGGGCCGACCGATGCCGGCAGCCCACGCTGACCTGCATCCCGGCCGGTGACCTCCGCGCCCGCCGGCGACCGGTCACGTCCACGCCCGCCGGCGCCCAGTGACCCCGCGCCGCGAGCGGGTTAGACTGCCCCCATGTCCGCACCGGACGACGACCGGATCCGCGCTCCGCATCCGCGGCTGCGTCCCTACCTCGGCGACTATGTCGGCTACGACATCAGCGGCGTCCCCGCGGGGACGCACCTCGGTCTGCCGTCGGGGGCGCTGACGTTCATCGTCACGATCGGCGAGCCGCTGCGCCAGGTCGATGCGGGACGCTTCGACGTCCTCCTCGCGGGCCTCCACCTGCGCCCGACCCGCATCCGCCACAACGGGACGATGACGGGCATCCAGATCAACGTCTCCCCGTTCGCCCCGCGCGCCCTCTTCGCCCTCACCGCCGCCGAGCTCACCCACCGGACCGTCGGCCTCGACGCCGTCTCCCGCCCGCTCGCCGCCGAACTTCACGACCGCGTCAACGCCGCCGCCACCTGGGCGGATCGGTTCGCTGCGGTCGACGCGGTGCTCCTGCGCGTGCTCAGCGACGATGCCTCCCCGCGCCCCGAGGTCGGCCGGGCCTGGACCCAGATCGTCCGCAGCCGGGGTCGTCTCCCGATCGGTGCCCTCGCCGAGGAGGTCGGGTGGAGCCGGCGTCACCTCAGCGCCCGCTTCCGCGCCGAGCTCGGCATCGGCCCGAAGGAGGCCGCCCGTGTCATCCGGTTCGACCGGGCCAGGCGGATGATCGCCGGCAACGCTGGGAGCACCGGCCGGGACGAGAGTGCAGGCCGTGCGGACGGTGCGGGCAATGGTGCGTCCCCGACTCTCGCCGAGGTGGCCGCCGCCTGCGGCTATGCCGACCAGTCCCATCTCGACCGGGACTTCGCTGCCTTCGCGGGGACCTCCCCGACCGCGTGGCTGCGCTCGGACCCCGTGGCCGCGCGCGGGTCGAGCGTCGAACCGACTCGTTCCCATTCGTCCAAGACACCGGCGGGTGCGGTGCGCGAGGCTGGTGCCATCCACCCGCGATGAGAGGACGAACCATGACGACGAACCCCACAACCGATTCGACCACGACCGACGGAAACGGCACGGCCGCCTCGGCGAGGGGAGAGGCGAACATCTGGCCGGCTTTCCGCTACCGGGACGCGAAGGCGGCGATCGCCTTCCTCCGCTCGGCATTCGGCTTCGAGGTCACCGCCGAATACACGAACCCCGACGATCCCGGTCTCGTCGACCACGCCGAACTCACGTGGCCGGGCGGGGGAGGGATCATGCTCGGGTCCGCCCGCGACGACGGGAGCGTGATGTCCGACGTCGGCATCGCCAGCGGCTCGGTCTACATCGCCGTCGACGACGTCGATGCGCTCTTCGATCAGGCCGTCGCCGCCGGGGCCACTGTGGTCAGCGGTCCGAGCGAGAAGGACTACGGGTCCCGGGACTTCAGCGTCACCGACCCCGAGGGCGTGCTGTGGAACTTCGGCACCTACCGGGGCGCCGGCCGCGGCTGAGCACCCTCGATCCGGGCGTTCACACCATCGGCCCACCGGTAGGGGCGGGTGGCGATGAGGGCGCCGATCGAGCGGCGCAGACGCGAGACCTCGGCACGGACGGTGACGACGTGGTCGGCATCCCCGTAGAGAAGGGTGCTCAGCGCTGAGGCGCTCAGGCCCGCCTGCCCCGCCGAGGTGATCGCGGCGAGGATCTGCGCGCGGCGCGGGGTGAGGGGGACGACGAGCGGATCCGCTGAGGAGGCGACGTCGAGGACCGCGGGATCGGTCTCGAGTCGCAGGGTCACCGAGGTCTGCCGGTCTCCGGCAGGACGCAGCACCCAGCCGCCGGTCACGCGCTCGGGCAGGCAGAGTCCGGCACCGGGGATGAGCACCGTGCGCTCCGGGGTCGGCGCCTCGATCCGCTCCCGGGTCGTCACACCCTGCCGGTAGGCGACCCAGCCGTCGTCGTCGACGATGAGCGCCGGCTCCCTGCTGGCGCTGAGCATCGGCGAGTACCGGTCGCGCAGACCGCCCAGGCGCTCCTGATGACCGAGGAGGAGCCGCGCCTCGGCGAGGCGGACGGCCGTGGTGACCAGGGACTGCACCGTCGGATGGAGGGTGAGGGCGGGGCCGCTGATGTCGACGACTCCGAGCAGCTGCCCGTCGCTCGGGTCGTGGATGGGCACGGCGCTGCAGTACCAGGGGTGCTGGGAGGTCTCGAAGTGCTCGGCGGAGAAGAGCTGGACCGGGGCCTCCTCGGCCAACGCGGTGCCGATCGCGTTCGTCCCGACCACCGATTCCGACCAGTGGGCGCCCTCGACGAAGCCGAGTCCGTCCGCCTGCCGCTTGGCCCGGGAGGCGCCGTCGCGCCAGAGGATGACGCCGTCGGCGTCGGTGACGACGAGGATGAAGCCCGCCGAGGCAGGGGTGCGGAGGAGGACCGACCTGAGTTCGTCGACGATGAGGCGCAGCCGCGAACGGTGCCGGCGGGACTCGACGTCCGCCTCGGCGGAGTGGACCCGACGATTGCCCCCGCCGGGGTCGAGGCCGAGGCGGAGCATCCGCTGCCACGAGCGCGCAACGATGTCCCGCGGCGGCGACGGCGGCGGACCGCCGGTGACCACGGCATCGTGGATCCTGGTCAGATCCCTGGCGAGATGCGCCAGGTCCGGCTGAGGCATGCCACGAGTATAGGGCCTCGGGATCGGAGTGGCCGTGAAGTCGGGGTGGCGGTCGGCGCACCGTTTCGGCGTGTGTATGGAGCCGGGGCTCGGGCAGCGGTGATGCAACCGAGTGCAACCCTTTCGACGGCGGACCCCGGAGCATAGCGTGATCGCACACCGCTCAACGACGAGGAGTGCATCATGACAATGACAGTGGACCGTCCCCAGCTCACGGCCGACGACATCGCCACCGGATGGCTGAACGACTTCGCCTCGACCCTCGGCAGCCGGGACATCGAGGCAGCGGTGGGGCTCTTCGCCGCCACCAGCTTCTGGAGGGACCTCGTGTCCTTCTCGTGGAATCTCACGACTACGGAGAACCATGACGGGATCCGTGACCTACTCCAGGAGACCCTCGACCGCGTCGATCCGAGCGACTTCGCGCTCGCCGAACCCGCGGAGACCGCCGACGGAGTGACGACGGCCTGGTTCACCTTCACCACCTCGGTGGGGCGGGGCAAGGGACTCGTCCGCCTCATCGACGAGGACGGGACGAAGGCGTGGACCCTGCTCACCTCGCTCCAGGAGCTCACCGGTCACGAGGAGCCGCGCGGCATCCGCCGGGTCAAGGGCGCCGAGCACGGGGTCGATCCGCAGCGGAAGAGCTGGTCGGAGAAGCGCGCCGAGGAGGACGCCGCGTGGGGCGAAACCGCCCACCCGTACGTGCTCGTCGTCGGCGGGGGACAGGGCGGGATCGCGCTCGGGGCCCGACTGCGGCAGCTCGGGGTGCCTGCGCTCGTCATCGACCGCTGGGAGCGGCCCGGGGACCAGTGGCGGTCACGGTACAAGTCGCTGTGCCTGCACGACCCCGTCTGGTACGACCATCTGCCCTACCTCAAGTTCCCCGACAACTGGCCGGTGTTCGCCCCGAAGGACAAGATCGCGGACTGGCTGGAGTTCTACACCCGGGTGATGGAGATCCCGTACTGGTCGTCGACGACGGCCACCTCGGCGAGCTATGACGAGGCGGCAGGGCAGTGGACGGTGGAGGTCGAACGCGGCGGGGAGACGATCACGCTCACTCCCACGCACCTCGTCATGGCCACGGGCATGTCGGGCAAGCCGAACATCCCGAGCTTCCCCGGCAGCGAGGTCTTCCGCGGCGAGCAGCAGCACTCCTCGCAGCACCCTGGCCCGGACGCGTACGGGGGGAAGCGGGTCGTCGTCATCGGCAGCAACAACTCCGCCTTCGACATCTGCGGCGCCCTCTACGAGAACGGTGCCGACGTCACCATGGTCCAACGGTCGAGCACACACATCGTCAAGAGCGATTCGCTCATGGAGATCGGCCTCGGCGCGCTCTACTCGGAGGAGGCGGTCGCCGCCGGGGTGACGACGGAGAAGGCCGACCTCATCTTCGCGTCCCTGCCCTACCGGATCATGCACGAGTTCCAGATCCCCCTCTACGAGCAGATGAAGGAGCGCGACGCCGACTTCTACCGGCGGATGGAGGAGGCCGGGTTCGACCTCGACTTCGGTGACGACGGGTCCGGGCTGTTCCTCAAGTACCTGCGCCGAGGCTCGGGCTACTACATCGACGTCGGTGCCGCCGAACTCGTCGCCGACGGCAAGGTGCGCCTCGCGAAGGGACAGGTCGATCATCTGAGCGAGGATGCCGTGGTGCTCGATGACGGCACGGAGCTGCCCGCCGACCTCGTCGTCTACGCCACCGGGTACGGGTCGATGAACGGCTGGGTCGCCGACCTCGTCGATCAGGAGACCGCCGATCGGGTCGGCAAGTGCTGGGGACTGGGCTCGGACACGACGAAGGACCCCGGCCCGTGGGAAGGCGAACAGCGCAACATGTGGAAGCCCACTCAGCAGGAGAACCTCTGGTTCCAGGGCGGTAACCTCCACCAGTCGCGGCACTACTCGCTCTACCTGGCTCTCCAGCTCAAGGCCCGGTTCGAGGGGATGGACACCCCCGTCTACCGGCTGCAGGAGGTCCACCACCTCGGGTGAGGGGTCGTGGGGCGGCCACTCCGGGGTGGGGTGGTCGCCCTCGGGGCTTTCGCCCTTGGGGCGTGGTCGCCCTTGGGGGGGCGGAGCTGAGGACGCTGGGTGTCGATTCGCGAGTCGCAGATCGACACTCAGCGTCCTCGGCTTGTGTCTGTTCCGGGGCCGCTCACGTCCAGACACCCGCCGGGCCCAGGCGCGCCCGCCGCCCTACAGCCCGAGGCGGGCCAGGACGTCCTTGACGTGGACGAGCGCCTCGGACTCCGAGAGCCCGAAGTTCTGGTTGAGGTACATTCCGTCGCCGATGAGCTGGATCGTCATCGCCAGGTGCGGGTCGCCGAGGTGGTCGTTGAGGACGGCGAACCACTGCTCGCGCGTCTCCCGCAGCGCCACCCGCGCCTCCTCGTGCTCCTGCGCGAGGCGGCTCGCGGCGATGAGGCTGAGGTCGAGCGGTGTGCCCATCTCCGCCGAGGTCTCGAGGTAGTAGATGTGGGGGCCGAGTTCGGAGGATCGCATCGCCGCGATGTCGGCGTCGACAAGGCGGCGCAAGCGGTCGAGGCTGCCCTGAACGAGCTTCGCCTTCGACCCGAAGTGGTAGAGCAGACCGCCCTTGGACACTCCCGCCTCGGCGGCGACGGCGTCGAGCGTCGCCCCTGCGGTGCCGTGCTGTTCGAGGAGCCTGTCGAAGGCGTCGAGGAGCTTCTCCCTCGTATCGGCGGAATTCCGTGCCATGGACACGAGCCTAACCGAGATACTGCGCACCGACTGTGAGTCCGGCCTCACCGTCGCCCCAGACCTTGGAACTATACCGTCTAGACGGTACAGTTGAAACATGTTCACAACGCAGACTCCACCTGTGCGCGCCGGCCGGCGTGAATGGCTCGGCCTGGCTGTGCTGATGATCCCTGTCCTCCTCATCTCGATCGACAACACGGTGCTCGGCTTCGCCCTGCCGGCGATCAGCACCGGCCTCCACCCCACAGGCACCCAGCTGCTGTGGATCGTCGACATCTATGCGCTCATGCTCGCCGGACTCCTCGTCGCGATGGGCAGCATCGGCGACCGCTTCGGGCGCCGGCTCCTCCTCGTCATCGGTGCCATCGGCTTCGGGGCCGCGTCCCTGCTTGCGGCGTTCTCGACGACCCCGGAGATGCTCATCGTCGCCCGCGCCCTCCTCGGCGTCTTCGGCGCCACGCTCATGCCCTCGACGCTCTCGCTCATCCGCAACATCTTCCTCGACGCCAGGGACCGGCGGATCGCGATCGCGACGTGGGCCGCGCTCTTCGGCGGAGGCGCCGCGCTCGGTCCCGTCGTCGGCGGCGTCCTCCTCGAGCACTTCCACTGGAGCTCGATCTTCTTCATCAACCTCCCCCTCATCGCGCTCTTCATCCCCGCTGCGCTCCTCCTCCTGCCGGAGTCCCGCGACCCGAATCCCGGCCCCATCGATCCCCTCTCGATCGTGCTCTCGATGCTCACGCTCACCCCGCTCGTCTTCGCGATCAAGCACGGGATGTCCGAGGGCATCGACTGGCTCCTCGTCGCAGCGGTCATCGTCTCGCTCATCGCCGGGTTCCTCTTCGTCCGCCGGCAGCTGGCGTCCGCCAACCCGATGCTCGACGTCCGGCTCTTCGCCAACGCCGTGTTCACCTCGGCGGTGACGGCGAACCTGCTCAGCCTCATGGGGCTGGCCGGGTTCCTCTACTTCGGCACGCAGGTCCTCCAGCTCGTCCTCGGCCTCTCCCCGGTCGAGGCCGCGCTCGCCCTGGTCCCCGGACTGATCATGTCGATCGCGGCCGGCTACCTCGCCGTCCCGCTCGTCGCCCGGATCCAGCCGCGCATCGTCGTCCCCGCCGCGCTCGCCCTCAATGCGACCGGCCTCGGCTTCGTCGCCTTCACCCCGGAGCCGAGCGTGCCCGGCATGATCATCTCCTTCATCGTCCTCGGCGCCGGCATCGGCACCGCCGAGGTGATCACCAACGACCTCATCCTCTCCGCGGTGCCGGCGGACAAGGCCGGAGCCGCCTCGGCGATCTCCGAGACCGCCTACGAGTTCGGCTCGGTCATGGGCACGGCCGTCCTCGGCGGCCTGACGACGATGGTCTTCGGTCGCCAGCTCGCCTCCCACCTCGGCGAGAGGGCCGAGGATCCGGCGTTCGAGACGCTCGGATCCGCGCTCGAGCGCGCCGGTGAGATCGGCGGCCGCCTCGGCGATGAGCTCGCCGACATCGTTGTGCGCGCCTTCGACCTCGGCGTGCAGTGGGCGGCCGGGGGTGCGACCGTCGTCGTCCTCACCGCCGCCGTCCTCACGGCCTTCGGCCTCAAGGGCGCCGGCCGCGGACCGCAGACTGAGGCCGCTGAGGTGCGGGAGCCCGTGTCCGCGCACTGACGTTCCCACGATGAGAAGCGCCGAGGTGGGGAGGACTTGATCGTCCGCCCCACCTCGGCGCTTCGGTGCCTCACATCCCCGCGGTCAGCGAGCGGCGAGGGCCTCGGCTTTCGCCCGCTGCCGCCGGCGGGCGAGGACCCGGCCGGTGCCCGTGTAGATGAGGGCGGCGATGAGGATGAGGTAGAGGACGACGGCGATCGGCGAGGAGATGAGCACCGAGAGGTCATTGCCCGAGGCGAGCAGCGCGTCGCGGAGGTTCGTCTCGGCGAGCGGACCGAGCACCATGCCGATCATCAGCGGCGCCAGCGGAACGCCGTAGCGTTTGAGGACGAAGCTGATGATCGCGATCCCGAGGAGGACGAAGAGCTCGAACGTCGACGCCGAGGTCGCATAGATGCCGAGCCCGCAGAACACGGCGATGCCGCCGTAGAGGTAGGGCTCGGGGATGAGTAGCAGCTTCGCCCACAGCGGCGCGAACGGCAGGTTGATGATGAGGAGGACGATCATCGCGATGAAGAAGCTCGCGATGAGGGCCCACACGAGCTCGGGTGCCCGGTCGAAGAGCAGCGGCCCCGGCTGCAGACCGTACTGGCGGAATGCGGCGAGCATGATCGCCGCGGTCGCCGAGATCGGCAGCCCGAGCGCGAAGAGCGCGCCCATCGCGATGCCCGTCGTCGCACTGCCGGCAGCCTCCGGGGCGGCGAGGCCGCGGATCGCGCCCTTGCCGAACTGCGGGTCCGCCCGGCGGGAGTCGAGCTTGCGCTCGAGCCCGTAGGCCATGAAGGTCGGCACGTCCGCTCCGCCGACGGGGACGACGCCGAAGGGCAGGCCGATCGCCGTGCCGCGCAGCCACGCCGGCAGCGCCTCCTTGAATTCGCGTCCCGAGAGGAACGGCCGGCCCGAGGCGTTGATCGTGTTGTCGGCGGCCTTCCGCCTGATCCGGGAGGCGATGTAGAAGACCTCGCCGAGGGCGAGCATGCCGACGGTGACCGTGACGAGCGAGACACCGTCGAAGAGCTCGGGCACCCCGAACGTGAACCGCTCCGTGCCCGAGACCGAGTCGATGCCGATGACCGAGATCCCGATGCCGAGGAGGAGCGCCATGAGCCCCTTGAGCACGGAGTCGGCGACCACCGAGGAGGTCGCGACGAAGGCGAAGAGTGCGAGCGCGAAGAACTCGGCGGGACCGAAGTTCGCCGAGAGGTCCGCGAGCAGGGGCCCGATGAAGACGACGAGGAAGCACGAGACGAACCCGCCGATGAACGCCCCGATCGCCGCTGTCGCGAGCGCCTGCGGGGCCCTGCCGGCCCGGGCCATCTTGTGGCCCTCGAACGTCGAGGCGATCGCCGAGGCCTGGCCAGGGGTGTTCATGAGTATCGCCATCGTCGAATCGCCGAAGAGCCCGCCGAAGTAGACGCCGGCGAACATGATGAACGCGCCCGTCGGGTCGAGGGCGAAGGTCATCGGCAGGAGCAGCGCCACAGCCATCGACGAGCCGAGACCCGGGAGCACACCGACAGCGGTGCCGAGGAAGCAGCCGACGAGCACCCAGAGCAGGTTCATCGGGGTGAGCGCGTGGGTGAACCCTTCCATGAGGGAGGAGAGAGCATCCATGTCAGAACCCCCCTCCGAGCAGACCCGAGGGCAGATTGAGTCCGAGGAGGACCGCGAAGGCGAGGTAGACGAGAGAGGAGAACGTCAGCGCGAGCGTGAGGTCGAAGAGCGGGCGCATCGATCCCATCGCGCGGGCCACGCACCAGAAGAGGAGGGCGGCGGCGATGATCCACCCGGCGAACTCGAGGATCCCGGCGAACGCGGCGAAGCCGCCGACCGCCCAGGCCAGGGACGTGAAGTCTGAATGGGTCCGATGACTCGCGTCCGCAGCGCGCGCCTCGGCGAGGGCTCGACGATCCGCACTCGGCTCGTCCTCCTCGTGCGGGGACAGCCGGGAGGCGGCGACGGCCGAGGTCACCGGGGTGGAGAACGCCTTCTCCTCCCTCGCCTCGGCGGGGGCGGCCGTGTCGGCGTCGACGGGTTCGGGATTGCGGATGATCGCGAGGACGAGGAGGACCGTGATCACGTACCCGAGGACCATGATGATCATCGGGAAGAACTGCGGGCCGGGCGGATCGGAGTCCTCGGCGACCTCCATCGTGAGGATCCCGATGAGCAGGTACGTCGAGAACGCACCGAGGATGAGCGGGACGAGCAGACCCGAGCGGCCGTGCCACCAGGTCCCCTCGCCGAGGTGGCCCGTCCGGGTCCGTGCGGGTGTGTCCGTTGTCGTGCTCACAGTCCCAACTCCTCAAGAAGCGCTTCGATGCGCTTGGTGTCTTCGACGATGAAGTCGGCGAACGCCTGACCGGTCAGCCACACGTCCGTCCACTGGTTGCGGGTCAGGGCGTCCTTCCATTCGGCGCTGTTGCGGGTCGCCTCGAGCATGCCGACGAGCTCCGCGGTCTCGTCGGCGGTGATGCCGGGGGCGCCGAGCCAGCCGCGCCAGTTCGTCAGGGTGACCTCGAAGCCCTGCTCGCTCATCGTCGGGATGTCCTCGAAGCCCGGAAGGCGTTCGGGGGCGGCGATGCCGATCGCCTTGACGCGCCCGGCCTCGATCTGGTCGGAGACCTCGTTGAACCCGGTCGAGGCGAAGTCGGTGGTGCCCGAGAGCAGGGTCTGGATCGACTCGCCGCCGCCGGACTTGGGGATGTAGGTGATCGACGAGCCGGGGATCCCGCCGAGCTGCGCGAGCTGGGCGATCGTGAGATGGTCGACCGAACCGGCCGACCCGCCTGTCCACACGAAGCCTTCGGGGTCCTTCTGCCATGCGGTCATGACGTCCTCGAGGGTGTTGTACGGGGAGTCGGCGGCGGCGATGAGGACGTCGTAGTCCTCGGCGACGCGGGCGAGCAGCGTCGTGTCGTCGAAGCCGACGGGGGAGTCGTTGAGGGCGATTCCGCCGACCATCGCGGTGCCCGTGGCGAGGATCGTGTCCGCGCGTCCGTGCATCGTCGAGAACTTGCCGAGGCCGATGGTCCCGCCCGCGCCGGGGATGTTGACGACCTGCGCGTTGTTCGCCGTGCGGGTCGCCCGCATCGCCTGCTGCGTCTCGCGGGCGAATCCGTCCCAGCCGCCGCCGGCGCCGGCCGGGGCGATGAGCGTGAGGTTGGAGGAGAGATCTCCCTTCGCCGAGGCGGACCGGATCGAGTATCCCGTCGCCGTACCGATCGCGGCGACGGCGACGACGCCGTAGGCGATCCGACCGAACATGCGCCGGGAGACGCCGGAGTTCCTGTTGCCGGGGTTTGCGGCGTTGGGGGAGGGGTCGGTGTCGTCTGAGCCAGTGCTGCCAGGGCCGGTGCCGCCGGGATCGGGGCTGCCGGGATCGGGGCTGCCGGGATCGGGGCTGCCGGGGTCGGGGCTGCCGGGCGGGCTGTCGCCGGAGGACTGCATCATCGGGTCCCTTCTTCATCATCGAAGACGTGTATGTGTGCCGGCGGCGGCGCTCGGCCTCACCGACATATGTGCGACCGATTCTATTGTGGCCCAGGTCACGGTGCCTGTTTGAGCGCATTGATCTCGTTTCGCGCGTTGTGCGCCTTCTGCGCATTCTGCTCATTTATGGCGCAACGACGATCGGTGGGCGCGATTTGCTGGTCACTCCACCGAGGTGCGCGCGATTTGCTGGTCACCCCGCCGAGGCGAGGGGGCCCGATTCGCCCCGCCGACCTCGACGCAGCGACCAGTGAATCGGGCGGGCAGCGACCAGGAAACCGACCGCGGCGCAGTGACCAGGAAATCGCGGCGGGGCAGTGAACAGGCAACCGGTGCGGGCGGGGACCGGGGAATTGGGGCGGGACGTGACCGGCGGAGGCGAACGGTGGCTATGGTGGGGGCATGACGTCTTCCGACCCCTCGAAGTCCGCTGCCGACTCGTCGACATCCGATTCTTCGACACCCGCCCCTGCGACCGCCACCCCTGCGTCCGCCACCGCGGCATCCACCTCAGCTGCTGCTGCGTCCGGTTCGCCCACAACGCCCGCCGCGGACAGGTCCGGGAACTCGGCGCCCGCGCCCACCTCGGCGCCGGTGGCGAAGAAGATCCCACACGAGCGCACCCACCACGGCCACACCTTCGTCGACGACTACGAGTGGATGCGGGAGAAGGACTCGCCCGAGGTCATCGCCCACCTCGAGGCGGAGAACGCGTGGACCGAGGCGCAGACCGCCGAGCTCGAACCGCTGCGCGAGGCGATCTTCACCGAGATCAAGAACCGCATCAAGGAGACCGACATGTCCGTGCCGACGCGGCGCGGCGGCTACTGGTACTTCACGCGGACAAGGGCCGGCCTCGACTACGGCATCCACGTCCGCGTCCCTGCAGCCGACGACGGCGACTGGACTCCCCCGGAGATCGGCGAGGATCCGCTGCCCGGCGAAGAGGTCGTCTTCGACTCGAACCAGGCGGCGCGCGGCACGGACTTCTTCTCACTCGGCACGTTCTCCCTCACCGAGGACGGCCGCTACCTCCTCTACGGCGTCGACACCGCCGGCGACGAACGCTTCGTCCTGCGCATCCGCGACCTCTCCACCGGGGAAGACCTGCCAGACCGGATCGAGAACACGTTCGCCGGCGCGACGCTCGACCCGAGCGGCCGGTTCGTCTTCTACACGACCGTCGACGAGGCATGGCGTCCGGAGAAGGTCTGGCGCCACACGGTCACAGGCNGGCCACGGCGCCGGCGCCGTCGCCTGTGACGCCTCAGCGACCGACCCGACCGCCGCCCCTGCGGCGAGCGGCGCCGAAGACGTCTGCATCTTCCACGAACCCGACGAGCGGTTCTTCGTCGGCGTCGGCTTCTCCCGGTCCGAGCGCTACCTCTTCATCGTCACCGGCTCGAAGACGACGACCGGGTACTGGCGGCTGCGCGGCGACGACCTCGAGGCGGCCCCGCAGGAGATCTGGCCCCGGGTCGACGGGGTCGAGTACTCCGTCGAACACGCCGTCGTCTCGGGCGAGGACCGCTTCCTCATCACCCACAACCGCGACCGCGCCGACTTCGACATCGTCGACGTCCCGGCCGCCGATCCGACCGGGGACGCGACCGAGACCGTCGATGCCGTTGACGAACCCGCGGGCACCGGTGCGGATCCGACGACGACCGGACGGCGGGTGCTCGCCGACGTCTCCGGGCTGCGCATCGAGGAGGTCGACGCGTTCGCCGACTTCGTCGTCATCTCCTATCGCCGAGGCGGCTTCGCCCGAGTCGGCATCGTCCGTCTCACCGGCGACCCGACGGTCCCGTACGCGCCGCTTGTCGAGCTGCCCTTCGACAGGGAGACGGGCACCCTCGGATTCGGGCCCAACCCCGAGTTCGACCAGCCGACCGTGCGCCTGACCTTCACCTCGATGTCGACCCCGGCCGTCGTCTACCAGCACGATGTCGCCACCGGCACCGACACGGTCCTCAAGCGCCAGCCCGTGCTCGGCTCCGTCGACCTCGGCGCCTACGGGGAGAGCCTCGTGTGGGCGAGTGCCTCCGACGGCACCCGCATCCCCGTCTCGCTGGTCTACCGCACCGACCTCGTCGACGTCGACGAGGAGGGTCTGCCGACCGCCTCGGCGCCGCTCATCCTCTACGGCTACGGATCGTACGAGATCAGTGTCGACCCGTACTTCTCCGTCGCCCGGCTCTCGCTGCTCGACCGCGGGGTCGTCTACGCGATCGCCCACGTCCGCGGCGGCGGGGAGATGGGCCGGCACTGGTACGACGAGGGCAAGACGACGGCGAAGGTGACCACCTTCACCGACTTCATCGCGGTCGCACGCCACCTCGTCGAGGCGGGATGGACGACCCCGGAGCAACTCGTCGCCACCGGTGGGTCCGCCGGCGGCCTTCTTATGGGCGCGATCGTCAACATGGCCCCCGAGCTCTTCGCCGGTGTGAGCGCGCACGTGCCCTTCGTCGATGCGCTCACCTCGATCCTCATGCCCGAGCTTCCGCTCACCGTCATCGAATGGGAGGAGTGGGGCGACCCGCTCCACGACCCCGAGGTGTATGAGTACATGCGCTCCTACACCCCCTATGAGAACGTCGCCGAGGCGGCCCACCCGAAGATCCTCGCCGTGACCTCACTCAACGACACCCGCGTCCTCTACGTCGAGCCGGCCAAATGGGTGGCCCGTCTGCGCGAGGTCGGCGCCGACGTGATCCTGCGGACCGAGATGGCCGCCGGGCACGGCGGCGCGTCGGGGCGCTACGACGCGTGGAAGGAGACGGCCTTCGACTTCGCGTGGATGCTCGGGGTTCTGGGACGTTCCGACGTCGTCATCGAGCCCTGAGCGGACGTTCGGCTCGGCAGATAACGATCTGCTGACGAAACGTCCCCAAAGCGTGATTCGGGCCACTGGCGCCTCAGGTGCCGAATAGAGTGGTCACTATGGCAGTCGTCCCCACCCGGACTTCGCCCTCATCGGAGAGGGCGAAGTCCGGGTGGGGACGGCTGATGCCTTGATCGTCGCCGACGACGGAGACGATCGAGGACGCGCATGGGTTCGTTGCGGTCCGCAGGTGCCGGACCGAATTTTTCAAAGGGGAGAAGTATGCGTCTCAAGCAACTGGCTGTCGCGATCGTCGCCGTCGGCTCGATGGCTGCGGTGTCCGCGTGTGCCGGCGGTGACAGCGGCGGAGGTGAGGGCGGAGGGGACTCCTACAGCATCGGCATCTCCCAGCTCGTCCAGCACCCGGCGCTCGACGCCGCGACCTCCGGCTTCAAGAAGTCGTTCGAGGACGCAGGAGTCGAAGTCGACTGGGATGAGCAGAACGCCAACGGCGAACAGGCAAACGCGACGTCGATCGCACAGAACTTCGCCAGCTCCGACCTCGACCTCGTGCTCGCCGTCGCCACCCCCGCCGCGCAGGCAGCGGCGCAGGCGATCACCGACAAGCCGGTCCTCTTCACCGCTGTGACCGATCCGGTCGAAGCCGGTCTCGTCCAGTCGAACGAGGCGCCCGGCGGCAACGTCACCGGCACCTCGGACCTCAACCCCGTCGCCGATCAGCTGCAGCTGGTCAAGGACGTCAAGCCGGACGCGAAGACCGTCGGCATCGTCTACAGCTCCGGTGAGGTCAACTCGCAGGTCCAGGTCGACCTCGCGAAGGAGGCCGCGAAGGGCATGGGCCTCGAGATCAAGGAAGCGACGATCGCGAACTCGGGCGAGCTCGGTCAGGCCGTGGACTCCCTCGGCAAGGTCGACGCCTACTACGTGCCCACCGACAACAACGTCGTCTCCGCTGTGACGACGATGGTCCAGGCCGCGGAGAAGAACCAGGCGCTGCTCGTCGGTTCGGAGGCCGGACAGGTCGAGCAGGGTGCGGCGATCACCCGCGGCATCGACTACACGAAGCTCGGTGAGCAGACCGGGAAGATGGCGCTGAAGATCCTCCAGGACGGGGCCAAGCCCGCCGACCTTCCCGTCGAGACCAGTGACACCCTCGAACTCGTCGTCAACCCGGCGGCGGCGAAGAAGCAGGGTGTCGAGATCCCGCAGAAGCTCGTCGACGAGGCCGACAAAGTCATCGAGTGAGACCGCGGCGGACCCGCGGGGACCCCAGGTCTCCGCGGGTCCGCCGGCGTCTTCCGCCGTGCCGTGCGGCGGTGCCGGAACCCCGGCTGACACGGCACCACCACTCGGGGCGGACCCGGTTCACCTGCCGGCACCCGCCCCTGACGACACGATCGGACAGCAATGTACGGAGCACTGGAGCTCGGGCTCATCTACGCAGCCATGGCCTTGGGCGTCTACCTCACCTTCAAGGTCCTCAACTTCCCCGACCTCACCGTCGACGGAAGCTTCACCACCGGCGGGGCCACCGCGGCCTCCCTCATCATCGCCGGGGTCAACCCGTTCCTCGCCACCCTCGCCGCAATCGGCGCGGGCCTCGTCGCCGGTTTCATCACCGGCCTCCTCCACACCAAGGGCGGCATCGACGGTCTCCTCGCCGGCATCCTCACGATGATCGGCCTGTGGTCGATCAACCTGCGGATCATGGGGGCCGCGAACCTCTCCCTGCTGCGTGAGGACACCGTCTTCACCCCGCTGCGGGAGAACATGTGGCTGGGCACCTGGGTGTCGATCGCGATCCTCATCGCCTTCGTCCTCGTGCTCAAGTTCCTCGTCGACTGGTTCCTCACCACCGATCTCGGATTGGCCATCCAGGCCACCGGCAACAACCGCGAGATGATCCGCAGCCTCGGCGTCAACACCGACAACACGACGATGCTCACACTCGCCCTGTCCAACGGGCTCGTCGCCCTGTGCGGGGCGCTCATCGCGCAGTACCAGGGCTTCGCCGACATCAGCATGGGCATCGGCCTCATCCTCGTCGGCCTCGCCTCGGTCATCCTCGGGCAGGCGATCTTCGGCAACCGGAACATCTTCATGTCCAGCCTCGGCGCGATCCTCGGATCCGTCATCTACCGGATCATCATCTTCCTCGCGCTGCGGGCGGGACTGAACACCGATGACATGAAGCTGACCACCGCGCTCCTCGTCATCATCGCCCTTCTCCTGCCGAGGTGGGGCTTCCTCAAACGGATCCCGTCGTTCGGCTCCCGGGGCAACCGGGCCCCGGCGAAGCTGCCGCCGGGCACCACTGATGATCCGGCCGCCCTCCACGGGGCACCGGCCGCCACCGGCCAGGGTACGGCGGGTACTGCCTCGACGGTCAAGGAGGGCTGAGCGATGCTGACCATCGACACGATCTCGAAGACGTTCTTCCCCGGCACCGTCAATGAGCGCAAAGCCCTCCAAGGGCTCTCGCTCACCCTCTCCGAATCCGATTTCGTCACCGTCATCGGCTCGAACGGCGCCGGCAAGTCGACCCTGCTCAACACGATCTCCGGGCGCCTGCCCATCGACTCCGGGTCGATCACCATCGACGGCGCCGAGGTGTCGAAGAAGCGCGAGTACCATCGTGCCGCCTACCTCGGGCGGGTGTTCCAGGACCCGATGGCCGGCACCGCACCGGACCTGACGATCGAACAGAACCTCTCGCTCGCCCTCAAGCGCGGACGTCGGCGCGGGCTGGGGCGGGGGACCACCTCGGCGAGGCGGAAGAAGTTCCGTGCGGAACTCGAAACGCTCGAACTCGGACTCGAGAACCGGCTGAAGACGAAGGTCGGGCTGCTCTCGGGCGGTCAGCGGCAGGCGCTGAGCCTGCTCATGGCCGGGTTCACCCAGCCGCGGATCCTCCTCCTCGACGAGCACACGGCCGCCCTCGACCCGCAGCGGGCAGCACTGGTGACGGAGCTGACGGAGAAGATCGTCGCCGCCGACGGGCTGACCACGCTCATGGTCACCCACAACATGGAGCAGGCGATCGCGCTGGGCAACCGGCTGATCATGATGCACGAGGGACGCATCATCTACGAAGCCGACGCCGAGGCGAAGAAGACCCTCACCGTCGAGACCCTCCTCGGGGAGTTCTCGAAGCTCAAGGGGGCCTCGCTCGGAGACCGGGCGCTGCTCAACTGAGGGCTGCCCGACAGAGCACGATGCCCGACTGAACACCTGGCGCAGCTGCATGCGCTGCCCGCCGGAGCCGGGCACTGGAACGGCCGGTCCGCGATCTCGCGGACCGGCCGTCTCTTTTGCGGGGTCGAGCCCCGGATGCGACCGAATGCGTCAGCGCGCCTTTGAGAAGCCTCGGCGATGCTGTTAGCCTCACAGACCATGAGCCGCTTCGGAGATGCCAAGTCGCACTGTCGTCAACCGGCGACCCCGAAGGCAGTCGATCCGAGCGGCGGGACGTTCTGAACCCCGCACGTGACCTCCGTCAGACCAGGTGTGCCGGGCCGAGCAGGTGCCCCCGGCGGACTTGGCGCGCAGGTCGGACACGGTGCGCCGGACAGCCGTATTCGTCGCCGCCGTCGACCGGTCCGTGAAGGCGCGCGCACCGACCACACGCGCGCAGACCGAACTCGCACAGGCCACACGCGCACAGACCGCACACGCAGAGAGCGGCCGCGCGCAGACCGAACTCGCACAGGCCACACGCGCACGAACCACGAGAGAACGACGACTGAGAAAGGCCCTTCGTCATGTCCGATGACTCGGCGAACGACACCCCGCACACCCCGGGAAGCGACACCCCGCCCACCACCGTTAACGGCACCCCGCCCGAGCACACCACCGCGCGCCGGGCAGCCCGCGACCGGCTCAAGGCCGATGCGAAACGCGTGGGCAACGATGCGAAACGGGTGGGCAAGGGCACCGGCAAACGCCTCGGCGCCCTTGACTATGCCCGCCCCAAGCGCCCCAACGAGGCAGCCGACCCGGCTCCCGAGGGCCCGAACGCCCAGTACCCGCACGACATCCACCCGATCCTCGTCCCCGGCATCGCCATCGACGAGCAGCGGCGACGCTACTCCCTCGACACAGTGATCTTCGCGATCGCCGGGTCTCTGACGGTGGCGTTCGTCATCTGGGGCATCACCGATCCCGGCAGCGTCGCCTCGGTGGCGAAGACCGCCTTCGACTGGTCGACGCTCAACGTCGGCTGGTTCTTCAACCTCGTCGCCATCGTCGTCCTCGTCTCCCTCCTCATCCTCGCGTTCTCCCCGTACGGGCGGATCCCGCTGGGCAAGGACGGGGAGAAGGCCGAGTTCAGCACCTTCGCATGGGTGGCGATGCTCTTCGCCGCGGGCATCGGCATCGGCGTCCTCTTCTTCGGACCCTCCGAACCGCTCACCTACTTCATCACCCCGCCGCCGCTGACGAACGACCCCGAGACGACCGAGGCCCTCCACGGGGCGATGGCCCAGACGTACTACCACTGGGGCTTCCACGCGTGGGCGATGTACGCCCTCGTCGGCGGCGCGATCGCCTACGCCGCCTACCGGCGGGGCCGGTCCCTGCTGCTCTCCTCGATTTTCCGCACCCTCTTCGGCCAGCGTCAGACGGAGGGCTTCGCCGGCAAGCTCGTCGACATCTTCGCGATCGTCGCGACCCTCTTCGGCTCCGCCGCGGCCCTCGGGATCGCCGCGATGCAGATCGGCACCGGCGTCTCGATCGTCTCCGGCATCGGCCCGATGACGAACACGATGCTCGTCCTCATCATCTGCGTGCTCACGATCGGCTTCATCATCTCCGCCGTCTCCGGGGTCTCCCGCGGCATCCGCTACCTCTCGTCGATCAACATCGTGCTCACGATCGGCATCGTCGCCCTCGTCCTCTTCCTCGGCCCCACCCTGTTCCTGCTCAATCTCCTGCCCTCGGCGCTCATGGAGTACCTCGGTTCGTTCTTCGACCTCATGGGCCGGTCCCTGTCGTGGGGGCAGGAGACACAGGAGTTCCAGTCGGTGTGGACCGTCTACTACTGGGCGTGGTGGATCTCGTGGTCGCCGTTCGTCGGCACGTTCATCGCCCGCATCTCCCGCGGCCGTTCGATCCGGCAGTTCATCCTCGGCACGATCTTCATCCCCTCGACCCTGCTCTTCGTCGCCTATGGGATCATGGGCGGCACCTCGATCTGGATGTACCGAGAGGGTGCGGCCGGCTTCACCGAGACGATGGCGGCCCCCGAGGTGTTCTTCACCCTCATCGACAACCTGCCCTTCGTCGGGTGGCTGCCGGCGGTCGCGATCGTCGTCCTCGCGATCTTCTTCATCACCTCGGCGGACTCCGCCTCCGTGGTCATGGGCATGCTCACCAGCCGCGGCGATCAGGAGCCCCGGAAGTGGGTCGTCGTGTTCTGGGGTCTGGTCATGTCCGGCATCGCCGTCGTCATGCTCCTCCTCGGTGATGCGAGCGCGCTCGAAGGCCTGCAGCAGCTCGTCATCGTCACCGCCGTCCCCTTCGCCCTCGTCATGGTCGTCATCATCGTCGCGTGGGTGAGGGAGCTGCGCACCGATCCGATGGCCCTGCGCCGCAGGTACGCGCAGAACGCCGTCGACAACGCCGTCGTCGCCGGCGCGGAGACCTACGGTGACGACTTCGCCCTCCACGTCGTGCCGACCGAACCCGGCGGCGGGGCGAACGGCGACATCGACTCCGGGGACGAGGTCTACACCGACTGGTACCAGCGCACGGATGAGGACGGCGAGCCCGTCGGCTACGACTACGGCACCGGAGAATGGGAGGACGGGTGGACTCCGGAGACGGAGGACGATCCCGCCGAGGCGGCTCCCGGGTCCGGCTCCGACCCCGCCGAGGCGGCCGCCGGGTCGGACTCGGACGCTGAGTCCGCGACCGGACCGTTGAGCTCAGACGTCGACGGCGAGGCGAAATCCCGTGTGACCGAGTGAGGTCTCCGGGGTGACTGCGGTGCGCGCCGAGGTGCGGTACCGCAGGCAGTAGGAGGCGTGGCACATGTGCGAACCGCCGCGCAGGACCGCGCGGTCATCGTCCGGTGCGAACACCCCGCTCGTCCATTCCCACACGTTTCCCGTCATGGTGTGCAGTCCGAAGCCGTTGGCCGGATAGGCGTCGGCGGGGACGGTGCCGACAGGTTCGGTGGGGGCCTCGGGGAAGTCGCCGACGAAGGTCTTCATCCGCGGCACGCCGCCCGGTTCGCGCACGCCTCCCCACGGGTAGGGCTGCTGGTCGAGTCCGCCGCGGGCGGCGTACTCCCATTCGGCTTCGGTCGGCAGGCGCGCGCCCACCCACGCGGCATAAGCCTCCGCGTCATGTCGCGTCACATGCGTGACGGGATGGTCGGGGAGTGCGACGATGGGCCCATGACCGTCCTCACGTCCCGCCTCGGCGCCGGCCCCACGAGGGTGCAGCCATGTCGCGCCTGCGACCTGACGCCACCACGGGGTCTGGGCCACGGCCGGGGACTGCGCACGGACCGCCTCGGCGAGGAGGCCCGCGAAGACGAGCGAGTCACCGAAGACCTCCGCCTCGCTGCGGTACCCGGTGGAGGCGACGAACACGGCGAACTCGGCGACCGTGACCGTCGTCGGAGCGATCGCGAAGGCGTCGACTTCCACCTCGCGGACAGGACCCTCCTCCGGGTAGGCGAGCGCGTCCTCACTGCCCATCCGGAACACCCCGCCCGGCAGGCCGACCATGGCCAGATCGGCCGGCGCGTGCTCAGCGAGGGCGGCGATGAGCTTCGTGTTCCGGCAATCCGCACCGCCCTGCCGACCGGCCGCGGAACGGGACGGTTCCCGGCCCGGCACAGCCACCTCGGCGGCGGATTCTTCTCCCACAACACCCACCTCGGCTGGGGTCGGCGTCTGCCGGCCGGGCTCGGTCGGCGATGTCCGCGAGGGACCGCAGCATGATCCCATTCCCCACCCCACCCACGTAGACTCCGGCGCGCCCGACGACGGTCGCGCCCTCCTGCAAGGACGTGACCAGCATATGCAACCCCCGAACATCGTCGTCATCCAAGCCGACCAGATGGCGGCCCAGGCGCTCGGCGCCTACGGCGACGCCGCCGCCCTGACCCCGCACATCGACGAACTCGCAGAATCCGGCGCCGTCTTCGACCGCGCCTACTGCACCACCCCACTGTGCGCCCCCTCGCGGGCGTCGATGATGACCGGGCGCCTGCCCTCGGAGATTGACTGCCTCGACAACGGCGACGACTTCGCTGCCTCGGTGCCGACCTTCGCCCACCGACTGCGGGCACTCGGCTATCACACGGCCCTCATCGGCCGCATGCACTTCATCGGCCCCGACCAGCACCACGGCTTCGAGGAGCGGCTGACGACCGATGTCTACCCGGCCGACCTCGACATGGTCCCCGACTGGCAGCGGCCGCTTCACGACCGGCTTCAGTGGTATCACGCAGCCGATCCGGTCTTCACCGCGGGTGCGGCGAGGGCGAATGTCCAGCAGGACTTCGACGACGAGGTGATCTTCCGGACCCTGCGTCACCTGGGCGATCGGAAGCGAGCGAACCAGGCCGCCGGTGAGGACCAGCCGTTCCTCATGGTCACCACGTTCATCCACCCGCACGACCCGTACGAACCGCCCCGGGAGCACTGGGACCGGTTCGCCGAGGTGGACATCCCCGGTCCGGCGCATCCCCAGGTGCCCGACATCGCCGCCGACCCGCACACCCACCGGCTGCGGACGATGAGCGGTCTCGACGTCGCCGAACCGACGAGCGCGGACGTGCGCAGGGCCCGCCGCGCGTACTATGCGGCGGTGGCCTCGATCGACGATCACGTCGGGGCGATCATGGACCGGCTGCGGGATCTCGATCTCGCCGCGAACACCGTCGTCATCGTCACCAGTGATCACGGGGACATGCTCGGGGAGAAGGGGCTGTGGTACAAGATGTCGCCCTATGAGCAGTCCTCCCGCGTTCCGCTCATCATGGCCGGCCCCGTCGAGGTGGTCGCCCCCGGCCGGTATGCGAACCCGGTCTCCCTGCTTGACCTCGCGCCGACTCTGCTCGAGATCGCCGGTGCCGGTAGGGCCGCGCACCACGCCGATTCCCGCGGTGCCGAGCAGGCCACGACCGAAGGCGACGTCGCGGCCGTGCCGCGGGTGCCGATCGCCGGCGCCGATCGGGGTCTCTCGGGACTCTCCCTCCTCGAATCGGCCAGACGCGAGATGGTGGGGGAGCAGGGGCCCGAGGGCCGGGACATCGTCATCGAGTATTTCGCCGAGGGCACGTACCGCCCGCAGGTGACGATCGTGCGCGGGCCTCTCAAGCTCACCGTGTGCCCGGGTGATCCCGACCTGCTCTTCGACCTCGACGCCGATCCCGACGAGCTGCGCAACCGGGCCGGGGATCCCGCGTACGCGGACGTCGCCGCGCGGCTGCGCGCGGAGATCGAATCCCGGTACGACCTCGGCGGCATCGAGGACCACGTGCTCGCCTCCCAGCGCAGCCGACGACTCGTCGCCGAGGCCCTCCGGGTCGGGCACGTCCGGCACTGGGACTTCGAGCCCACCGTCGACAACGGGTACGTCCGTGGGGACTTCTGGGCGGCGTTCCGATTCGGGAAGATCCCCGACCTGACCGGGTGAGCTCCGGGCTCCGGTGCTCGGCACCATGGGGACCGAGGCGGTCGACAGTCGGCGGGCGACCGCCTCGGTGCGTATTCACCGAGCATTGGGCGAGTTGTGGATCACACTTCAAGCTTCGAGTGGCAAGATCGGAAGGACAGGAGGGATGTCATGACCAAGTTCGAGTGGACCTCGGAAGTCCCGCTCGCCGCAGAGACCGCATACGATTGGCACGCTCAGCCGGGAGCGCTCACGCGGGTCTCGCCCCACTGGGCGCAGGAGATCGTCCAGGAGAGCTATCCTCCGCTCGCCCCGGGCTCGATCGCCGAGGTCAAGGCCAGCCTGCCCGGCAGCTACGGACTCGTCCGCCGTCCCTTCACCGCCGTCCATTCGGAGGGACCGTCGCGGTTCTCCTTCGTCGACGAACTCCGCAAGGGGCCGCTGAGCCAGTGGAAGCACACCCACGAATTCACCTCGGAGGCCGGGGGCTCGCAGATCTCCGACACGATCGAATTCTCGATGACCCCGCAGGGCTTCGAGACGATCGACCGCGGCATCAGCCACTACCTCGAAGCGACGTTCGAGGCCCGTCAGCGTCGCCTGCTCATGGACTTCGCGTTCCTCGAGCGGATGAGCGCGCCGCTGCTGCGGATGGGCAAGGGCAAGCACATCCTCATCGCCGGCGGCAGCGGACTCGTCGGCCGGCAGGTCGCCGCCCTGTTCTCGACGGCCGGTCACTTCGTCCGACTGCTCGTGCGCCGGGCGCCGAAGTTCCCGTACGAAGTGCACTGGGATCCCGAGGTCGGGATCCTCAACCCGCAGCAGCTCGCGTGGGCGGATGCGGTCATCCACCTCGGCGGGAAGTCGATCGCCACCCGATTCACGAAGAAGGCGAAGGAGGAGATCCGGTCGTCCCGGATCGACTCGACGACGCTGCTCGCCGAGACGATGTGCGCCCTGCCCGAGGCGAAGCGGCCGGAGGTCTTCGTCTGCGCCTCCGCCGTCGGCGCATACGGCGCGAACGCCGAGGAGCCGGTCGATGAGTCCGGGCCCTTCGGGGACGGATTCCTCGCCGAACTCTGCCGCGACTGGGAGGCCGCTGCCGCCCGGGTCGAGGACGCCGGCATCCGGTGGGTCTCGATCCGTTCGGGCATTGCGCTGACGACGCTCGGCGGGTTCCTCAAGGTGCAGGCCCCGCTCTATCTCGCCGGGGCCGGCGGGCGTCTGGGCAGCGGGGAGCAGGGGCTGGCCTGGGTGTCCCTCGACGACCTCGCCCGGTCCTACGTTCATGCGGCGCTCACCGACTATGTGCGGGGTCCCGTCAATGCGGTCGGTCCGGAGCTCGTCACGCAGAAGGAATTCGCCGAGGCGCTCGCCTCCCACCTCCACCGACCGGCCCGGATCCCGACGCCCGGATTCGTCACCGAACTCGTCCTCGGACGTGACGGGGCCCGGGAACTCGCGCTCGCCGACCAGAAGGTCCTGCCGACGAAGCTCGAGGACACCGGATACCAGTTCGCCCACCCGACGCTGAACGACTGCCTCGTCGAGGAGCTCGGCACCGGGGCGTGAGGGCTGGGCTCAGTCTGAGCCCACGGCCTCAGAACCGCGCTGACGCAAGCGCGGCACCCTCGGCGAGGGACTGCAACTTCGCGACGGCGATCTCCGGATGGACGCGTCCGCCGAGACCGCAGTCGGTCGAGGCGACGACGTTGTCAGGGCCGACGAGCTTGGCGAAGCGCCCGATGCGCTCGGCGACGAGTTCGGGGTGTTCGACGACGTTCGTCGCATGGGAGACGATGCCAGGGATGAGGTGCTTGCCTTCGGGCAGTGCGGTGTCCTCCCAGATCCGCCACTCGTGCTCATGCCGGGCGTTCGCGGCTTCGAAGGTGATGCCCGAGGCGTTGATGTTAAGAACCTGGTCGACGATCTCGGCGAACGGCAGGTCGGTGACGTGAGGTCCGTGCCAGGATCCCCAGCATGTGTGGATGCGGACCTGAGCGGGGTCGATGCCGCGCAGGGCGTGGTTGAGGGCGTCGATGCGGATCTGGGTGAAGGCCCTGTAGTCGGCGAAGCTGGGTTCGGGATTGATCTGATCGAAGTTCTCCGCGAGCGAGGGGTCGTCGATCTGGACGGTCAGCCCCGCCTCGGTGATGGCGAGGTACTCCTCACGGAGGACATCGGCCCACGCCCAGATGAACTCCTCCTCGGTGGCGTAGTGCTCGTTCGCGATGCGCGAGGCAGAACCGGGTGAGAGGGAATTGATGTAGCCGGCGGACTCGTCGTAGCCGGCGGCCGTCAGCCCGGCCTTGAGATTGGCGATGTCGCGGGCGACCTGATCGTGGCCGATGTAGCTGATCGGGCCGGTGGCCTTGGGGAACTGGGGTTGGACGCCGGTGTCCGTGCCGGCGTTCTCATCGGCGTAGACCCCCGCGAAGAGGTTGCGGTCACGCCGGTCGCCGAAGCTGGTGAGGCGGATCGCGCCGGGTGCCGAGCGCACGGGCGGGGCGTCCCATTTGTCGACCTCGTCGAGTTCGAGTCCGTCGGTGCGGGCGAACGAGTAGTGCCACCACGCGCCGTAGTCGAAGTCCGCGGCCATCGCATGTCCGTATTCGCCGTCGTTGGGGATCGAGATCCCGAGGTCGCGCTGCCGCTGCACAAGGTCGACGACGCTTGCGGTCAGGAGCTCGTCGTAGCGCTGGGCGTCGGCATCGGTCACGGTCTGACCTGCGAGACGGGCGGTGGTCTGGGCCTGCTTGGCCGTGTTCGCCTCAAGCAGTTCGGGTGTGCGGGGAAGGGAGCCTGCGTGCGAGGTGCGGATCGTGGTCATGGAGGGACTCCTTCTCTCGGTCGGTTGCCGGGCGCGGTCGGTTGCCGGGCGCGCGGTCGGTGGCACCGGGTGGTCAGCGAGGCCGGGTAGTCAACGGCGCCGAGTGGTCGATCTCAGGCAATCACACGTCAGCCGGCGGGCAGTCGCTCGTCGTCATCAGGGGTCACGGTCTGGTGAGGAGAGCTGGACCGGGAGGGTCCTGCCCGTGGATCTCTGTGCGAGGCTCTGGATGGGCTGCGGAAATCAGACTGCGGCGGGGAAAGTCCGCTGTCGACCGCGTGGAGTCCCCACCGAACGCATAGAGTGAGGCCATGAGCGATCAGCGCCCGTACGACACTCAGCCCGGCGGTCCGTGGAGTCAGCCCGACGGCGGCTGGAATCAGCCCGCTGACGGTCCGGCTCAGCCCACCGTGGATTCCGGCCGGTGGAGCCAACCGGCCGGTTACCCGCAGCCGCAGATCGCCGCGTCCGGTCCGGCGGTTTCGGTGGCCTCCGGTGTCGGTGCGGTGCAGCCGAACACTCCCGGGTGGCTCTCGCGCTTCCTCCTGTGGGGAGGGATCATCGTCCTCAGCCTGCCGTCGCTCATCGTCATGCCGATCCTCATGAGCACGTCGGCCTTCGAGTACATGTCTGTGTACTCGTTCATCGGTGTGTTCGCGGGGATCCTGGCCCTTCTTCTCGCCGCGGCAGCCTTCGTCTTCGCCCGGAACACGAACTGGGCCAGACGACTGATCGGCGGTGGGATCTACGTCTTCGCCGGCATTGTCTCCATGGTCGTTTCGCCGCTGCTCTCGAGGCTCCTCAGTGAGGCGACCTATCGGTACGACTCCGGCGTGTGGCTGACCTCGTTGGTCTTCGGAGTGTTCTCCGCGGTCATCGTCGCATCGAAGCTGGTCGGGTGGTGCATCGCGCGGAATCGGCGTTGGTGGGTCCTGCTTGTGGCGGCCGGCTGCGGACTCATCGTCCCGCTGGTCACTTCGCTCGGTCAGATGGTCGCCTTCACCTCGGGAGCACCCTATTGGATCGGTTCCGGGCTGCTCCAGGGGACATCCCTGGTTCTCATCTTCGGTGCGCTGGGACTCCTCCACCTCCTCGGCGGTCTCCGCGGTGGGGCGGCTCCCGTCGTCGCGCAGCCGACTTTCGGCGAATCACGGCAGGTCGGACACGCACAGGGGGTGCAGGCCGGTCCTGGACTCGGCAATCCGCAGGCCTACGGTCCCGTGGGCCAGGCCTTTGACCAGCAGACCTTCGGCGCTCAACCACCGAACAGTCAGCCCGGCCACGTGCAGGCCCATTACGGTGGCAGCCAGCCGGGCGCATCTCAGCCCGGATACGCGCCGCCGCAGTACGGCAATTCTCAATCACCTGCATTCGGCTCCGAACAGTTCCGTCCTCCGCAGAACTCCGGACAGCAGGGTCCGCACTCCACACAGGCTGGGCCCTCCGACTTCCAGCCCCCGCGCCGCCCCCGCCACTGACCGGCCTCTGCCACTGGCCGACGACGCACGTCCCAGGCTTGCTTCATTGTCGTACTCAGTGTCACCACTGCTACCGTAGTGACCATCGAAGAAGCCGAGTGTGTGCCGGATAGCAGCACAGTTCTGTGGGGAGAGGACCTATGAGAGATCGGATCGTCGGACTGGTCTGCGGAGTCGTCGGGTCCGCAGTCATCGGAGTCGGCGCTTTCTGGATGTCGATCCCAGCGCTCATCCTCGCTGCCGTTCTCGCCGTCCTGCCGATCGCTCTCTGCGTCCGCGGCAATGATGACGCCAGTCCCCAGCGCCCGTGGCATCGCTGGGTCGTTGCCGTGCTCATCGGTGCCGCCGCGGTGGCCGCGGTCGTCTCCGCGTTCCGGATCGCGCCTTTGTGGCCCGCGGTCTTCATCCTCATGGGTGCCGGCTACTACGGCCTCGGTATCCTGCTGCTCGGCAGGCGACGAGTCGTGACGCCGGGACGGTCATCCGGGCAAGGTCGCGTCTGACGACAGTGAAGCCGACACCACAAACGACCGAGCCCCGCAGTCCGACGGATCTGCGGGGCCCGATGCTGGGTGGGCGATGTGTCAGCCGAAGTGCTTCGGCAGGGTCTCCTCGTGGGCGGTGCGCAGCTCGTCGAGGCCGATCGAGAAGTGATCGACGACCTCGAGCTCGGGTGATCCGTCGCCCGTGTCGGTCATGCCGATGCGGATGAACGGGAAGTTCCGCGCCGTGCACATGTCCTTGAACCGGACCTCCTCCGACCGCGGCACGGCGACGATCGCGCGCGCCGTCGATTCGGAGAACAGGGCGGTGAACACGTCGATGCCGTCGCGTTCGCACAGTTCGTCGAGCCAGATGCGGGCTCCCGTGCCGAACCGCAGGCTCGCCTCGACGAGGGCCTGGGAGAGACCGCCCTCGGAGAGGTCGTGGGCGGCGTCGACCATGCCGTCGCGCGAGGAGTTGATGAGGATCTCCGCAAGCTCCCGCTCGGTCTCCGGCCGGTACTTCGGGGGCACCCCGCCGAGGTGGCCGGCAGTGACGTCGGCCCACGCCGAACCGTCGAGCTCGTCCTCCGTGGTGCCGAGCAGGTAGATCGTCTGACCCGGCTCCGTCCAACCGGCCGGGGTGCGGCGGGCGACGTCGTCGAAGACGCCGAGCACACCGACGACCGGGGTCGGGTGGATCGCCACCCCGCCGGTCTGGTTGTACAGGGACACGTTGCCGCCGGTCACGGGGATGCCGAGGTCCTGGCACGCCTCGGCGAGGCCTTCGACGGCCGCGGCGAACTGCCACATGATCTCCGGGTCCTCGGGGGAGCCGAAGTTGAGGCAGTCGGTGACTGCGCGCGGGATCGCGCCGGCCGTGGCGACGTTGCGGTACGCCTCGGCGAGAGCCAGCTGCGCACCCCGGGCGGGGTCGAGGTAGCCGTAGCGGCCGTTGGCGTCGGTGGCGATGGCCACGCCGAGGCCGGTCTCCTCATCGACGCGGATGACACCGGCGTCGTCGGGGAACGCCTGAGCGGTGTTGCCCTGGACGTAGCGGTCGTACTGATCGGTGATCCAGTCCTTCGCCGCAAGGTTCGGTGAGGCGGCGAGCTCGACCATCGTCGCCTTGAGCTCCTCATCGGTGGCCGGGCGCTTGAGGTCGGCGGCCTGCACGGTGTTCGCGGCCACCTCGGCGGTCCATGAGGGTTCGGTCATCGGACGCTGATAGACGGGCCCGTCGTGGGCGACCGAGCGCGGGGGAACGTCGACGATGACGTCGTCGTGCCACTCGATGATGAGGCGACCGGTGTCGGTGACCTCGCCGAGGACGGAGGTCTCGACGTCCCACTTGTCGACGATGGACATGAACTCCTCGAGGCGGTCGGGGCGGACGACGGCCATCATCCGCTCCTGCGACTCAGACATGAGGATCTCCTCGGGCGTGAGCGTGTCATCGCGCAGCAGCACGTCGTCGAGGGCAATGTGCATGCCGCCGTCGCCGTTCGAGGCGAGCTCCGAGGTCGCGCAGCTGATGCCCGCGGCACCGAGGTCCTGGATGCCTTCGACGACGCCGGCACCGAAGAGCTCGAGGCAGCATTCGATGAGCACCTTCTCCGCGAACGGGTCGCCGACCTGGACGGCGGGGCGCTTCGAGGGCTTCGTGTCGTCGAAGGACTCCGAGGCGAGGATCGAGGCCCCGCCGATGCCGTCGCCGCCGGTGCGCGCACCGAAGAGGACGACCTTGTTGCCCTTGCCCGAGGCATTGGCCAGGCGGATGTCCTCATGCCGGAGGACACCCACGGCAAGCGCGTTGACCAGGGGGTTTCCCTGATAGACGGAGTCGAAGACGGTTTCGCCGCCGATGTTGGGCAGACCCAGTGAGTTGCCGTACTGGCTGATGCCTGAGACGACGCCGTGGACGACGCGGGAGGTGTCGGGGTGGTCGACGGCGCCGAAGCGCAGCTGGTCCATCACGGCCACGGGACGCGCGCCCATCGAGATGATGTCGCGGACGATGCCACCCACACCGGTCGCAGCCCCCTGGTGGGGTTCGACGTAGCTCGGGTGGTTGTGCGATTCGACCTTGAAGGTCACCGCCCAGCCGTCGCCGATGTCGACGACGCCGGCGTTCTCGCCGATGCCGACGAGCAGGTGCTTCTTCATCTCATCGGTGACGTAGTCGCCGAACTTCGACAGGTGGACCTTCGAGGACTTGTACGAGCAGTGCTCGGACCACATGACCGAGTACATCGCCAATTCCGCCGAGGTGGGGCGCCGTCCCAGGATCTCCCTGATCCGGGCGTATTCGTCGGCTTTGAGACCGAGTTCGGCGAACGGCTGGTCGACATCGGGGTTCGCGGTGGCGAACTCGACCGTCTCCTTGACCTTCTTCGAGGTCTGATCGACCTCCTGGACATCGTCCGCGCGAGCAGACTCGGATTTCGCGGAGATGAGGTTTTCAGACATGTCCTCTGGGTGGCCCTTTCCTACGACACGGAGCTCGGGGTCCATCTTATCCGGGCCGCGCAACGCCGCGCGCCCGCGCCCCTGGCGCAGGCCTCCCAGGCGGCGCGGCCGGATCCGACCAGGCCGGGAGCGGAGTCCACGTGAACTGGGACGGAGGTCCGCCTCGGCGAGGTGGGGCCGTCGTCGAGGTCTGCGTTTAGTGCCGGGAACGGTCGGCAAATTAGACTGGGGGCCATGGCAACTCCCAAGATCGTCCTGTTCTACGTCTTCACTCCGCTGCCCGATCCCGAAGCGATCCGGCTGTGGCAGCACACGCTCGCCGAGAGCCTCGGGCTCACCGGCCGCGTCATCGTGTCCAAGGACGGGATCAACGCGACGCTCGGCGGGGACATCCGCGAGGTCAAGGCGTACGTGCGGGCGACGAAGTCGTACGCGCCGTTCCGGGGAGCCGACATCAAATGGTCGAACGGGCAGGGCGATGACTTTCCGCGGCTGAGCGTCAAGGTCCGCCCCGAACTCGTCACCTTCGGCACCGATGACGAGATCACGGTGACCGCCGACGGCGTCCAGGGCGGGGGAGTGCACCTCAAGCCGGGTGCACTGCACAAGCTCATGGACGAACGCGACGACGTCGTCTTCTTCGACGGCCGCAACGCGATGGAGGCCCAGATCGGGAAGTTCCGGGACGCGATCGTCCCGGACACGGACACGACGCGCGACTTCATCGCCGAGATCGAGTCCGGCAAGTACGACGACCTCAAGGACAAGCCCGTCGTCACATACTGCACCGGCGGCATCCGCTGCGAAGTGCTCTCCGTGCTCATGAAGAACCGCGGCTTCTCCGAGGTCTACCAGCTCGACGGCGGCATCGTCCGCTACGGCGAGACCTTCGGCAACACCGGCTACTGGGACGGCTCCCTCTACGTCTTCGACAAGCGCATGCACGTCGAATTCGGCGAGGGCGCCGAATCGATCGGCCACTGCATCTCCTGCGGGACCGCCACCCCCGAGTTCGTCAACTGCGCGAACCTCGAATGCCGGAAGCAGTATCTCCGGTGCACTGAGTGCACCGCCGCCGGCCGTCAGCCCGCATGCCTCGAGTGCACCGAGCAGCCCGTCCTCGCCGAGGCGGCCGCCGGCTGATCGTGCCTTCGTCGGCAGATCATGCTGCCGCCCTCTCGTCGCTCAGTCCCCACCGACCGGCCTCGTCCTTCCGGGCCGCGCGTGCCCGTCCGGGCCAGGAGCCGCGCGCCGAGACGATGAGGACGGCGCCGATCTGGAGGACGACACCGTAGCGGACCACCTCGGCGAAGCCGACACTCGGCAGCATCGCGATGAGGAAGCAGAGAAGCAGGGCGGCCGCGAGTTTGCCGACCCAGCGCCACAGCGGACCGATGATGAGCAGGGTGCCGAGTGCCGCCTCGGCGATCGTCACGACCACCCCGGCGGCGGTGACGAGGGAACCCGGAGCCCACGGCAGCAGCACCCCGATATAGGCGAGGAACTCCGGCCACGATCCCCATGAGACTCCGGGGGCGCCGGGCGCTCCGAGGAGTCCGAAGCGATCGGCGACAGAGAGCAGCAGTTCGATCCCGACGACCGCGCCCAGGAGGCGACCCGCGATCCAGCGCGCCCACCGGCTGCGCGTCAGAGCTGCCACGCCCGCGATGACGGTGAGCGCGGTGAGGGCCGTGACGATCGGGCCGACCGTCACGCCCTGCAGCACGCCGACGCCGGCGACGATGACGCCGAGTGCGGTCCAGATGAGACCGCCGATGAGGCGATACCTGTCCATGTGCTCCATGTTCACTCCCGTACTTCGTGGCCTGGCGGCTGGCGTTGCGACGCCTGGCTTTGTACCCGAAACCCGACCCGGTGACCGGCGACCGGACTGGTGCCCACGGTCCGAGCTGGCGCCCGACACCCGAATGGTAAGGTGGTTGACTGATTTCAGGATAGGAGGCCCGAACGAAATGGTCAAGGACTTTACCAATCCTCTGCGGGAGCGACCGCTGCCGCTCGGTTCGCTACTCTCGTCGACGGCGCAGCACCTCCTCGGCGGTCTCGACGATGCCCTCGCGCGGGCGGGACTGGCGGGGATCCGGTCAGCGCATGCGCCGCTGTTCCTCGTCATCGACCCGGAGGGAACGAGGTCCTCCGAGCTCGCCAGGCGGACGAGCATGACGAAGCAGGCGATGGGGGAGCAGGTCCGTCATCTCGAGAAGCTCGGCTACGTGGAGGTCGTCCCCGACCCCACTGACGGGCGTGCCCGGCTCGTGCGGCTGACGGACTCCGGGCGGCAGGGGGTCGAGATCGCCGAGTCGGTGATCACCCGATTCGACGCCTGGCTCGATGACCGCCTCGGCGCCGAGACGGTGGCCGAGCTGCGGGCGACCCTCGGACAGATCCTCGTCAGTGAGCCCGCCGAATGGGATGCGGCGTCGGCGCGGAATGAAGCCGCCGGAGAATCGCCGACCGAGGGGAAGCAGACGCTGGGTGACGCGTGAGCGCGGTGGCCGGCAAAGGCAGTGGCCGGTGGGTAAGGCGACTGGGACAATCGGTGACCAGTGAGTGCATGGTCGCAGAGGGATACCGCCCGCAGCCCGATCTGTGCCGGATGTCCGGCGTCAGCGCATCATCGGCGCAGGAGACTCTTCACAGCTGCCCGCACATCGGTCCAACGGAAGTCGAACCCTGCGGCCTCGAGCCGCTCCGGCAGCACCCACCGGCTCTTGAGCACGAGCTCCGACTCCTGTCGGAGCACGAGCATGCCGGTCTCGAGCAGCCACCTCGGCGCAGGAATGCCGATCGGCATCCGCACGGCGCGGCGCAGTGCGGCCATAAGGGTCGCATTGTCTGAGACTCCGGGGTTGGAGAGGTTGACGGGGCCGGTGATCTCCGGATGCGTGTCGATGAACCGGACCGCGCGGACGAGGTCGTCGATGTGGATCCAGCTGAATCGCTGGCGACCGTGGGCCGGGGCATGACCGTGCCAGACAGTCGGTCCTGTCGGGGTCGGGCCGATGCCCCGGTATCGACGGTGTCCGAACCATCGTCCTTCGAGCTGCGGGCCGCCCGCGCCGAAGCGAGCGGCCATCGCGAGCATGTTGAGAGCGGCCCCGTCGCCGAGCACGATCGCCATTCGGGCGGCGACTCGGCGCGTGCGCGGCAGCTCACCGCGGAAGAACTCGCGTTCCCAGCCCGTGGCCACGTCGACGGAGAAGCCCTCCCCGATCTCGCCGGTCGACTCGGTCTGGGGACGATCCGTCGCATGCCGGTAGATCGTCGCCGTGCTCGCGTTGATCCACAGCCGAGGCGGCGCCGAGGCGGCGGAGACCGCGTCGTGGAGTGCTCGGGTCGTGAGGATGCGGGAGTCCCAGATCTCCTGCCGGTTCCGATCGGTGTACCGACACCCGACGCTGCGCCCGGCGAGGTTGATGAGAAGATCGGCGCCGTCGATTGCGGCCTTGATGCTTTTCGGGTCGTCCCATCCGGTATCGGCGGAGGCGCCGCGACCGATCGTGCGCACCCGGTAGCCCCACTCCTCGAGCGGGCCGATGAGTGAGCGGCCGATGAATCCCGAGGCGCCGGCGATGACGGCGAGGGGAGAGTGGACCAGTGGTTTCGATGAGTCGCTCATAGCACCACGCTAGCGCCAGGTCGAAGGGATCCTCGGCTGCGCAGTGGAACCGGACGCGTGGGTCTCGCCCTGTGGTTCGCTGGACCGGCAGTCCTGCTCCGACTTCGGGGTCTCGCCCGGGTGCTCAGAGCCAGCGGATTCGGCTCTTCTCAGGGGGACCGTTCGGGCCCTCCGGCGTGTGTGGTGGTTGTCACGGTGTTCTGGTTGGTTTCCGGGTTGCGTGGACGGGTTCGGGTGGTCTAGAGTTATATCTCGTTCGCCTCACCGGGAACACTACGACAAAGGGGTGTTTCCACCGGGTGTCACCAGCACAAACAGTGTTTGAGCGGGACGTTCGGGAGTGTGGATCGGGTGGACGCAATCCTGTGGATGCCCCCACCGAGTGCATGACGTCTGGTTGTGTGTGGTGTGGGTGTGTGTTTGTGGTTTGAGAATCCAATAGCGTGTTTGTTTGAACAATGTGATGCCAGAAATT
>NZ_BAABNP010000021.1:0-46329 GCF_038429965.1 Brevibacterium ammoniilyticum | reverse complement strand
TCGTCCTACCTCTGCACGGGTAGGACGAGCCGCTCCAGGGAGGTTGTGCTGAGCGGGACCGCGGATATCGCGCTGAGGGTATGAAATGCGCCTGGGGGTGCGAATTGCCGCTGGGGGTAGGACGTGCCGGCGCGAGCGGGCAACCCTCACGTCAAGCGGCTCGTCCTACCTCTGCACGGGTAGGACGAGACGCTCCAGGGAGGTTGTGCCGAGCGGGACCGCGGATATCGCGCTGAGGGTATGAAATGCGCCTGGGGGTGCGAATTGCCGCTGGGGGTAGGACGTGGCTCAGAAGAGGGTGGAGAAGAAGTTCCAGAACTGGATGACGATGCAGAAGGCGATGATGAGCAGCCAGACGACGGAGATCGCGATGTTCTCCCGGGCGAGCACACGGACCACGGCATTGTCGCGGATTCCGGAGCCGAAGTTGCCGGCCAGCGCATTGTGGGCCGTGACCGCGCAGAACATCGGGATCGTCATCGCCCACACGACCATGCACCAGGGGCAGCCGACGCCGATGACGTAGATCGAGGTGTAGAAGAGGAACATCACGAGGGTGACCCCGAGGGCGAGGCCGATGTTGAGCCCGACCATCACCCAGCCGGGGATCCGCGCCTTCGCAACGAGCAGGACGCCGAGGAGGAGCGGGAAGATGAATGCCGCCACGCCGAGGAGCTGGTTGGGGAAACCGAAGAGCTGGCTCTGCGGGTACTCCATGACCGAACCGCATGAGAAGAACGGGTTGAGGTCGCACGAGAGGGAGACATCGGGGTTCTCGAGCTTCCAGTACTTCTCCACGGACAGGGCGAAGGCGGCGAGGAAGCCGACGACCGAACCGACGATGAGGAAGATCCCCAGCGCCGTGGGACGCAGCACCCACGACCGGATCGGTGTGCCGGTGGCGAAGTCGTCGTCGAAGGTCTCTTCTGCGGGCGCGGGTGCGGTGTTCACCCCTCAAGCATGCCCGGCCACGCGGAATGCGGCAAACCCGCCGCGGTCCCACCGCCACAGTCCCGAGCACTGTGATCGACGCACGGTACGGATCGCCGTGCCTGTCGCCGGGCTGGAGCGGGGAGAACTGTGACATAATGGTGCGACGGATACCTGCCTCCACACCGGGCAGGCGACGTGCCTCCACCGAGTCGAGGGAACGGCCTCGCAGGTCGACACGAAGTTGAGGCAGCATCGACGGCCTACGCGCTGAGCGCGAGCCCGACATGCCATCCACAGGTTTCGGTCCGATCGCGGACCATGCAGGACACCGGTCATCCGTGTGGTGTGGACGGAGACTCCGGTCCAGGAGTGAACATGAACGATTCGACGAACGACAACGGCACATCGGATGCCACCGAGGGCATCCTCGCCGATCTCGCTGATCTGCAGGAGAGCGCCAACGCCGCACGCGGTGCGGACAGCCCGGTCGATGAGAGGGTCCGCGAAGAGCTCGACAGCCTCGCCGACGCCGCCGGCTCCCTGCGCGACGGCGCCGAGAACTCAGGCTCCGACTCCGACGACGACCGTCCCCGCGGTCGCCGGGCCCCGAAGAAGGCCCGCGACGCCGTGGCCAACCGCGGCCTGGTCTTCGAGGAGTTCGTCCGCGAGACCAGCCCCGAGGCGGACACCACAGCCGACGACGCCGAGGACGCCGACGACGAGTCCGAGCCACCGCAGCCGCAGGCTCCCGCCTTCGACCCCCGCAACCCCTTCGCCGCTCCGGCGGCACCCCAGCCGGCCGAGCCTGCGAGCCGTCCGGCTCCCGCAGTGCCGCAGCACGGCGGACTGATCTTCCAGGTCCCGCAGGCCGAACTCGCCGAGGTCGTCGTCGCCGACGATGACTACGACGACGAGGACGACGATCTCAGCGACGACCGTGACCGCGACGAACCCGAGAGCCGCGAGACCCGTGATCGCGACTCCGATGACCGCGAGACCGACGACGAGGCGGAGTCCGGTGGCCGTCGCCGCCGCCGCGGCGGTCGCGGTCGCCGCTCGCGCAACCGCGATGAGGACGAGTCCGATTCCGAGAAGTCAGAGGCCGCGGAGTCCGAGAAGGCTGAGAAGTCCGAGAAGACCGAATCCGACGATGAGCGTCCTGCCCGCTCGCGGCGTCGCGGTGACCGGAAGTCCGAACGTCAGGACACCGAGAAGTCCGAGGACGAACCCGCCGACCGGTCGGGCGATACCGATGACGACAGTGATGACGAGGACGGCGGTTCGCGCCGTCGCCGCCGTCGCCGCTCCCGTTCGCGCAGCTCCGATTCCGATGAGGTCACCTCGCTCAAGGGATCGACCCGCCTCGAGGCCAAGCGCCAGCGCCGCAAGGAGGGCCGTGAGGCCGGACGGCGCCGCCCGGTCATCACCGAAGCCGAATTCCTCGCCCGCCGCGAATCCGTCGACCGGACGATGCTCGTGCGCGAGAGCGGCGACCAGACCCAGCTCGTCGTCGTCGAGGACGGGATCGCCGTCGAGCACTACCTCAAGGAGAACCGCCAGCAGTCCTCGCTCATCGGCAACGTCTACCTCGGCAAGGTCCAGAACGTCCTGCCGAGCATGGAGGCGGCGTTCATCGACATCGGCAAGGGCCGCAACGCGGTCCTCTACGCCGGTGAGGTCAACTGGGACGCCCTCGGCATGGACGGCAAGGCCCGCCGCATCGAGACGGCGCTGAGCCCCGGCGACTCCGTGCTCGTCCAGGTGACGAAGGACCCCGTCGGCCACAAGGGCGCCCGCCTCACGAGCCAGATCTCCCTGCCGGGACGCTTCCTCGTCTACGTGCCCGGGAACTCGATGACCGGCATCTCCCGCAAGCTGCCCGACGTCGAGCGCGCCCGCCTGAAGAAGCTCCTCAAGGAGCTCGTCGGCGACTCCAACGGCGTCATCGTGCGCACCGCCGCCGAAGGGGCGACGGACAAGGAGCTCAGCCGCGACGTCGAGCGCCTGACCAAGCGGTGGGAGACGATCGAGAAGAAGTCGAAGTCGACGAAGGTCCTCGCCCCGCAGCTGCTCTACAGCGAGCCGGACATGATCGTGCGCATCATCCGCGACGTGTTCAACGAGGACTTCAACTCCCTCGTCATCGACGGCGACGGCGCCTGGGACACGATCCACGAGTACGTTGAAGCGGTCGCCCCCGACCTCCTCGACCGCGTCCACCGCTACTCCGAGGACGAGGGCATCTTCGACCACTACCGGGTCGAGGAGCAGATCCAGAAGGCCCTCAACCGCACCGTCAACCTGCCCTCGGGCGGCTCCCTCGTCATCGACCGCACCGAGGCGATGACCGTCATCGACGTCAACACCGGCAAGTTCACCGGTGCCGGGGGCAACCTCGAGGAGACCGTGACGCGGAACAACCTCGAAGCGGCCGAAGAGGTCATCCGCCAGCTGCGGCTGCGCGACATCGGCGGCATCATCGTCGTCGACTTCATCGACATGGTCCTCGAGTCCAACCGCGACCTCGTCGTCCGCCGCCTCGTCGAATGCCTCGGCCGGGACCGGACGAAGCACCAGGTCGCCGAGGTGACCTCGCTGGGTCTCGTGCAGATGACCCGCAAGCGCATCGGCACCGGTCTGGCCGAATCGATGGTCTCTGCCGGCGCCGACCTCACCGGTCGCGGACTCCTTCTGCCCGGTTCGGAGGAGGACGGGACGAAGGCCCACCGCGGCGGTCGTCCGTCGAACTCCGATTCATCGACCGGGAACAAGCGCGATCGCAAGCGCCGGTCGAACTCGAAGTCGACCGAGACCGAGTCGCATGCCGATTCGGCGGCGAACGAGGCCTCCCGGTCCGCTGTCGCCGCGATCGCGAAGGCGACCCTGAAGAAGGACGATGAGGAGACTCCCGCCGAGGCGGCCCCGCGTTCCGAGGAGCGCGGAGACTCCGCGGCGGAGGAGCGCACCGAGTCGAAGTCGAGCCGGTCGAAGTCCCGGGGACGGAAGAAGTCCGCGAAGACCGAGAAGCCGGCTGAACAGGCACCGGAGACGCAGGCCGAGCAGCCTGCGGCCGACCAGGCTCCCACAGCGGAACCCGCCGCTCAGCAGACGACATCCGAACCCGCAGCGGCCGAGCCTGCCGGTGAGCTGCCGCTGATGATCGGTGCGGACTCAACGACGAAGGTCGCCGTCGCGGCCCCTGAGGCAGCCCCGCGGCGCAGGGCGCCGAAGAAGAAGGCGGAACCGGCCCCGCAGGAGTCGCTGCCGACCTCGTTCGTCATCATCGGCGAGGACTGAGAGACGGCGAGCACTGAGCCCGCCTGAGACGAGAACGAGCGCCCCGCGTCAGCCGACGCGGGGCGCTCGTCGCATCCGGGGCTCAGCCGCCAGGCTGCTTGTTCCGCGTCGTGCTGATCGTCGGCTGGGCGGCCTGATCGCCGCAGAGGACGATCATGAGGTTCGTGACGAGGTCGCTGCGTTCGGCATGGCCGAGCGTGACGATGTCCCGGCCTTCGATCTGCTCGATCGCGGTCTCGACCATGCCCACGGCCCCTTCGACGATGAGCTGACGGGCCGCGACGACCGCCGTCGCCTGCTGGCGCTGGAGCATCGCCCGGGCGATCTCCGGGGCGTAGGCGAGCTGCGTGATCCGCGACTCGATGACCGTCACACCCGCCGAGGCGACGCGGGCCGCGACCTCCTCGGAGAGCTTCGAGGTGATCTCGTCGGCATTGTCGCGCAGGGACATCCGGGCAGGGTCAGAGGAATCGTAGGCATACGAGTTCGCGATGTGGCGCACCGCGGTCTCGGCCTGGATCGCGACGAACTCCTCGAAGTCATCGACCTCGAACAGGGCCTGGGCGGTGTCCCTGACCTGCCAGACGACGACGGCGCCGATCTCGATCGGGTTTCCGTCGGCGTCGTTGACCTTGAGCGTCGAGGTCTCATGGTTGCGGATGCGCGTCGAGACCTGCTCCTTCGAGTACAGCGGGTTGACGAACCGCAGGCCGGACTGGCGCACCGTGCCGACGTAGCGGCCGTAGAGCTGGAGGACGACGGCCTGGCCCGGGGCCACCGAGGTGCAGCCCTTGAAGAGGAACATCGAAGCGATGAAGGAGAGCACGCCGAGGACGATGAGGATGATGCCGAAGCCCTGACCGGAGACCATCAGTCCGAAGCCGATGAGCGCGAGGAGAGCCGCGACAACGAGGAGGCCGACGGCGGCGACGATCGCGAAGTACCCGGAGACCCCACCGGCGGGTCGTTCGCGCACCCGCTCGCCTTCGGGGGAGACGAGCCTGGTCGGGACACCGGGACCGTCCTGCCCGCGGGGCACACCCTGTTCGCCGGGTCCGCCGAGGTGAGCTGCCGGTCCCGCTGGTCGGCCCTGCGACGGCGGTCCGCCCGGACCGCGTGAGCCGCCGGGGGAGAGGCCCTGCCCAGGAGGAACGGTTCCCGGGGCAGGGGCCTGCGGTCGAACCGGTTCCGCAGGCCCCGGCCCGTGCGGGCGTCGGGGATCGTCAGGCGATGGCTGTGGCTGATTCTGTGACATGACGCCAGCCTAGGCCACAGGCGGCACCGCGCATCGTACGGCGGTGCCGAATATGTGATGCAGGTAACAGTTCTGTAACTGTCCGAATGACGGACGCGATTTCGCTTGATCCAGACTCCCCATTGCGGAACATTTGGGCCTCATGGACACACTCCTACTTGCCTCAGAGGCTCCCACATCACCCGTCGACGACGCCATCAATGCGTGGTTCGATCCGATCGCCACCTGGTTCTCCAGCGTCATCTTCGTTCCCGTGACCATCGGCGAGATCTCCTTCCCGTTCGTCGTCGCGTGGCTGATCATCGGCGCGCTCATCTTCACCCTCTACTTCGGTTTCATCCAGTTCCGCGGCTTCAAGGTCTCCCTCGACGTCGTCCGCGGCAAGTACTCCTCGCCCACCGACCCCGGTGAGGTCACCCACTTCCAGGCGCTGGCCTCGGCACTGTCGGGAACCGTCGGACTCGGCAACATCGCCGGTGTCGGCGTGGCTGTGGCCCTCGGCGGTCCCGGTGCGACGTTCTGGATGATCATCGCCGGTCTGCTCGGCATGTGCACGAAGTTCGTCGAGTGCACCCTCGGCGTGAAGTACCGCGAGATCGACGAGAACGGCGTCGTCCACGGCGGGCCCTTCAAGTACCTGCCGGTCGCGTTCCGCCGCTTCTCCCGTCCCGTCGCGATGACGCTGACCGGTGTCTTCGCCGTCGCGATCCTCATCTTCGGCGTCGTCGGCGGCGGCATGTTCCAGGCCAACCAGACCTTCGCCCAGGTGCGCACCGCCACCGGCGGTGAGGACGGCTTCCTCGGCGGCCCGTTCGCCGGCCTGATCTTCGGCATCCTCTTCGCCCTCCTCGTCGGCCTCGTCATCCTCGGCGGCATCCGCTCGATCGCGAAGGTCACCGACAAGCTCGTCCCCGCGATGGGCATCTTCTACGTGCTCTCCTGCCTGCTCGTCCTCGCCATCAACTTCACCTCGATCCCCATGGCGATCGGGGAGATCTTCGAAGGCGCGTTCAACCCGCAGGGCATCGCCGGCGGCATCGTCGGTGTGATGATCATCGGCTTCCAGCGCTCGGCCTTCTCGAACGAGGCCGGCATCGGCTCGGCTGCGATCGCCCACTCCGCGGTCAAGACCCGCCGCCCGATCTCCGAGGGCTTCGTCGCCCTCCTCGAGCCCTTCATCGACACCGTCGTCATCTGCACCATGACCGCGCTGACGATCATCGTCGCCAACCAGCCCTCGTACACCGAATCCATCGGCACCGGCGAGATCGGCGGCGTCACCCTGGCCTCGGATGCGTTCTCGACCGTCGCCTCGTGGTACCCGGTGCTGCTGGCCATCGCCGTCGCCCTCTTCGCGTTCTCGACGCTCATCACCTGGGCCTACTACGGTGAGCGCGCGTGGAGCTTCCTCTTCGGGCGCAGCAAGGCGACGATCATGGTCTTCCGCGTCATCGTCTGCGTCTTCGTCGTCATCGGCTGTGTGGCCAGCTTCAGCAAGGTCGTCGAGTTCGCCGACGCGGCCCTGTTCATGTGCGCCTTCATCAACATCCTCGGCCTCTACCTGCTCATGCCGGTGGTCAAGAAGGAGATGAAGAAGTACCTCGCCGACCGCAAGGCCGGCACGCTCACCGACCCGGACACCAAGGACGCCGTCACCGTCGAACAGCCCGCCTGAGTCAGCAGCCTGATTCAGCTCCCACCGCGCCCCGGGACCCGTCACGGGTTCCGGGGCGCAGTGCGTCACCGCCCGGTTAGACTGGTCCGGTGAACGACGACCACGATTCCCCGGCCCGCGCACAGGAGCGCCTCGTCCAGCTGCGCGGCAGCATCGACAACATCGACGCCGCCCTCATCCATCTGCTGGCCGAGCGGTTCAAGCTCACCGAGACCGTGGGCGAGCTCAAGGCCGACCACGGCCTGCCCCCGGCCGACGAATCCCGGGAGGCCAGGCAGGTCGCCCGGCTGCGGCGGCTGGCCGAGGAATCCCACCTCGACCCCGAATTCGCGGAGAAGTTCCTCGCCTTCATCGTCGCCGAGGTGATCCACCATCACGAACGGATCGCCGAGTCCCGCGAAGCCTGAGTCGAGAGCCGAGAGCTGCGGGATCGGCGGTTTGCCGTGCCGGGCCCTCATCGACTAGACTCATACGTCGGTGCGATCTGACGCACCACGGCTGGTGATTCCTCTCAATGGGTCTCCCGCGGAAGCCTCGCTCCCGTCCGAGCCAAGGGATCAACCGCCGTTCGTTTGTGAAACAGCAGAAAGGGTTCGACCATGGTCTACGCCATTGTCCGTGCCGGTGGCCACCAGGAAAAGGTCAGCGTCGGCGACATCATCACAGTCAACCGAATGAAGGCGAAGGCCGGAGACAGCGTCGAACTCGATGCCGTCCTCTTCGTCGACGGCGATGCGGTCACGACCGATGCCGATGCCCTCTCGAAGATCTCGGTGAGCGCCGAGGTCGTCGATGAACTGCGCGGTCCCAAGATCGTGATCCAGAAGTACAAGAACAAGACCGGTTACAAGAAGCGTCAGGGCCACCGCCAGGACCTCACCCGTCTGAAGATCACGAACATCAAGTAAGAGGAGACACCTGACATGTCAAGCAAAAAGGGAGTCAGCTCGACCCGCAACGGTCGCGACTCGAACCCGCAGTACCTCGGCGTCAAGCGCTTCGGCGGCCAGGTCGTCAAGGCCGGCGAGATCATCGTCCGCCAGCGCGGAACCAAGTTCCACCCCGGTGCGAACGTCGGCCGCGGCAACGATGACACGCTCTTCGCACTCACGGCAGGCGCCGTCGAGTTCGGCAAGCGCAACGGTCGCAAGATCGTCAACATCGTCGGCGTCTGACCGACCGATACTGATCTTCCCCCGCTCTCGGGGGTGCATGAAGGGTGAGTCTCACGACTCACCCTTCATCTGATATAAGGACATTATGGCCACCGAGTTCATTGATCGCGTCACGGTCCACCTGGCTGCCGGTGACGGCGGAAACGGCTGCAGCTCCATCCGACGGGAGAAGTTCAAGCCCCTCGGCGGACCCGACGGCGCCAACGGCGGCCGCGGCGGCGACATCACCTTCGTCGTCGACCCGCAGACGACGACCCTGCTGCCCCTCCACCACCGTCCCCACCTCAAAGCCGACGGCGGCGGCATCGGCAAGGGCGACCTGCGCCACGGCGCCGACGGCAAAGACCTCATCGTCCCCGTGCCCGACGGCACGGTCGTGAAGTCGCCGTCAGGGGAGATCCTCGCCGACCTCGTCGGCCCCGGCACCGAGTTCGTCGCCGCGGCCGGCGGTCGCGGGGGACTGGGCAATGCGGCGCTGGCCTCGACGAAGCGCAAGGCCCCCGGCTTCGCCCTCCTCGGCGAACCCGGTGAGGAGGCCACGCTCGTCCTCGAACTCAAGACCATCGCCGACGTCGCCCTCGTCGGCTACCCGTCGGCCGGCAAGTCGAGCCTCATCGCGGCCCTCTCGGCGGCGAAGCCGAAGATCGCCGACTACCCGTTCACGACGCTCGTGCCCAACCTCGGCGTCGTCGAAGCCGGCGACGTGCGATACACGATCGCCGACGTCCCCGGCCTCATCCCCGGTGCTTCGGAGGGCAAGGGACTCGGCCTCGAGTTCCTCCGCCACGTCGAACGATGCGCGGCCCTCGTCCACGTCATCGACATGGCCACGTGGGAACCCGGCCGCGACCCCGTCTCCGACCTCGAGGTCATCGAAGCCGAACTCGCCGCCTACTCCGTCGACCTCGGCGAGGGCGCGAACGATGTGCCGCTGTCCCAGCGCCCGAAGCTCGTGGCGCTGAACAAGGTCGACATCCCCGACGGGCGCGAACTCGCCGACATCGTCCGCCCCGACCTCGAGGCCGCCGGCTACCAGGTGTTCGAGATCTCCGCGGTCAGCCATGCCGGCCTCCGGGAGCTCTCCTTCGCGATGGCCGGACTCGTCGCCGCCGAACGCGAACGCCGCGCCGAACGCGAGGCCGTACCCCAGCGCGTCGTCATCCGCCCCAAGGCCGTCGACGACAAGGGATTCACGATCCGGGCCGAACACGATGCCGAGGGCCCCGTCTTCCGCGTCCTCGGCGACAAACCCGAACGCTGGGTGCGCCAGACCGACTTCGCCAACGGCGAAGCCGTCGGCTACCTCGCCGACCGGCTCGAACGCCTCGGCGTCGAGGAGGCACTGTTCAAGACCGGTGCGAAGCCGGGCGACACGGTCGTCATCGGCGAAGGCGACGGCGTCGTCTTCGACTGGGATCCCACGAGCGTCGGCGGAGCCGAACTGCTCGGCTCCCGCGGCACCGACCTCCGCCTCGAAGAGGAGGCCCGCGCGAGCCGCAAGGAGCGCAAGGCCGCCTACCATGAGCGCCAGGACGCCAAGGCCGCCACGCGCGCGGAGTTCGAGAAGGAGCGCCTGGCCGAACGTGCTGCCCGCGAACGTGCGGGTGCACAGCCCACCGGCGCAGAGTCCGCCGACGTCGAGTCCGCCGACGAGCAGTGAGGCCCGAAGATGAGGCGGCGGCAGTGCGCGCCGACATCGCCGGAGCCAAGCGCATCGTCATCAAGGTCGGCTCCTCGTCGCTGACGACGATCGACGGCGGACTCGACGAGTCCCGCCTCATCGCGCTCACCGACGCGATCGCCGCCCACCGCGCCGGCGGACGCGAGGTCGTCCTCGTCTCCTCCGGCGCGATCGCCGCCGGCCTCGAACCCGTCGGCCTGCGCCGCCGCCCCCGGGACCTCGCGACTCAGCAGGCCGCAGCGGGCGTCGGACAGAGCCTCCTCATGGCCGCGTACACGCGGGCGCTCGGCCGCTACGACCTCGTGCCCTCGCAGGTGCTGCTCTCCGCCGACGACCTCATCCGCCGCACCCGGTACAAGAACGCGCAGCGGGCCATCGACAGGCTCCTGACACTCGGCACCCTGCCGATCGTCAACGAGAACGACGCCGTGGCCACGGAGGAGATCCGCTTCGGCGACAACGACCGGCTCGCCGCCCTCGTCGCCCACCTCTCCCACGCCGACGCCCTCGTCCTCCTCTCCGACGTCGACGCCCTCTACACAGGGCCTCCGAACCTGGAGACCTCCTCCCGGATCGATCACGTGGCCGGGCCCGACGACCTCGGCGGGGTGGCGATCGGGGGAGTCGGGACGGCTGGGACCGGCACCGGCGGCATGGCCACGAAGGTCGACGCGGCCCTCATGGTCACCGATTCGGGCATCCCCGCGGTGCTCACCTCCGCCGACCGGGTCGCCGAGGTGCTCGCCGGGGACAGCGTGGGCACCTCGTTCTCCGTCACCCACCGTCGTCGCGGGACCCGGCTGCTGTGGCTGCGGCACCTCGCGAAGACCTTCGGTTCGGTGACGATCGACGACGGCGCCGAGGCGGCCGTGCGCTCCCGTGGAACGAGTCTCCTCGCCGCCGGAGTCGTCGGCGTCGACGGGGAGTTCGAAGCCGGCGATCCCGTCGAGATCCGCAATCTGCGCGGTGAGACGGTGGCCAGGGGGATGACGAACTTCTCCTCGGCCGAGCTGCCGATGATGTTCGGCCTGACCACCGAGGAACTTGGCACCCGGCTGGGAAGTGACTACCGTAAAGAAGTCATCCATCGCAATGATCTCGTTCTCACGCATGTGAGCGAGAGGAGTTAGTCCATGACCGCAGCAGCCGACATCCACCCCAAGACCGTGCGCGGGGTGACGAGGATCGCGCGGAACGCGAAAGCGGCCGCGGCCAGACTGGCGACGACGTCGACCGCGGAGAAGGATGCCGCACTGCAGGCGATCGCCGACGGACTGCGGGAGTCCTCGGCGCGCATCGTCAAGGCCAACGAAGCCGACCTCGCCGCGGGCGTCGAGAACGGGATGAGCGAGTCCCTCCTCGACCGGCTGCGCCTCGACGAGGCCCGGATCGCAGCGATCGCCGACTCCGTCGAGCAGGTCATCGACATCCCCGACCCCGTCGGCACCACCGTGCTAGGGCGCACCCTGCCCAACGGCATCCGCCTCACCCAGTCCCGGGTGCCCATGGGCGTCATCGGCGCGATCTACGAAGCCCGCCCCAACGTCACCGTCGACATCGCGATCCTCGCCCTCAAGGCCGGGAATGCGACGATCCTGCGCGGCGGCTCGGCGGCCGAGCACTCGAACGCCGAACTCGTCGCGGTCCTGCGCCGGGCCGTCGAATCGGTCAAGCTGCCCGCGGACACGATCAACACGATCGACCAGTACGGGCGGGAGGGCGCGAGCGTGCTCATGAACTCCCGCGACTACGTCGACCTCCTCATCCCGCGCGGGGGCGCCGACCTCATCAACGCCGTCGTCCAGGACTCGATCGTCCCGGTCATCGAGACCGGCATCGGCAACGTCCACATGTTCATCGACTCCTCGGCGACGGTGAAGAACGCCGTCGATCTCGTCCTCAATTCGAAGACGCAGCGCCCGAGCGTGTGCAACTCGCTCGAGACCCTCCTCGTCCACGAGAAGGCCGCGAAGCGGGTGCTGCCGAAGATCCTCGAACGCCTCGAGGCGGCCGGTGTCGTCGTCCACGCCGACGCCGACGTCGCGGCCCTGGCGCCGGAGTCGATGCGGATCCGTCGGGTCTCCCGTCGCGACTGGGCCAAGGAGTACTTGGACCTCGAACTCGCCGTCAAGCTCGTCTCCGGCATCGACGAGGCGATCGAGCACATCCGCGCCTACACCTCCGGACACACCGAGGTGATCGTGACGAAGGACATCGACAATGCGGAGACCTTCGTCACAGCCATCGACGCCGCCGCCGTCGGCGTCAACGTCTCCACCCGCTTCACCGACGGCGGCGAGTTCGGCTTCGGCGCGGAGGTGGGCATCTCGACGCAGAAGCTCCACGCCCGCGGCCCGATGGGCGTCGAACAGCTGACGACGACGAAGTGGATCATGCAGGGCAACGGACAGATCCGCGACTGACCCCATGTCGCTGCATGCGCCGGCGACTGGACATGAGAAACTGAAGAGAAACCGCACCGGCCACCACCGGTCCACGACACAAGGAGCACCACCGTGAACGCAACTCTGCTGGCAGCCGCCGAAGAAGCAGCAGGCCACCCCGAGCTGCCGATGGAGCCGATCTTCTACGGCCTCATCACGCTCTCGATCTTCATCACCATGGCCATTGTGGCTCGGTCGTGGAAGGGTATCTCGTACCGCCACTGATATGGCAGAGCGCACCCGTCGGGTCGGTGTCATGGGCGGCACCTTCGACCCCATCCACCACGGACACCTGGTCGCGGCGAGCGAGGTCCAATCGACCTTCGACCTCGACGAGGTGATCTTCGTCCCCACCGGACGGCCCTACCAGAAGGACGACCAAGCGGTCACCGATGCCGAGCACCGGTACCTCATGACCGTCATCGCCACGGCGTCGAACCCGCGGTTCAAGGTCTCCCGTGTCGACATCGACCGGCCCGGGCCGACGTACACGATCGACACCCTGCGCGACCTCACCGCGACGCTCGATGAGGACACGGAGATGTTCTTCATCACCGGCGCGGACGCTTTGGCTCAGATTCTGACGTGGAAGAATGTCGATGAGCTGTTCTCCTTGGCGCACTTCGTCGGAGTCAGCAGGCCCGGCCACGAACTGCGCAGCGAGGGTCTGCCCGTCGACCGTCTGTCACTGGCGCAGATCCCGGCGCTGGCGATCTCGTCAACGGATTGCAGACAACGGGTGATGGACGGCGCGCCGGTCTGGTACCTCGTGCCCGACGGCGTGGTGCAGTACATCGCGAAACACGATCTGTACAGGAGTGATAATGGCTGAAGAGCAGTTCACGTCACGGCGTGCCAGGCGCGAAGCCGAACGATTGGCGGCCGAACAGGAGTTCGAGGCCAGGTCCACCCCTGCACAGCCGACCGAGACCAACCGCGCCGACCTGCTGACCCCGCCGCAGCGTCCCACCGAGAAGCCCAAGGCCCCCGCCGAGGCGGCCGCGCCGTCGGCGACGAGCGCCCCCGGAGACCTGCCCACCGCACCGAGCGCGCCCGCGCCCGCGCCGAGCGGTCCGGTACAGGATGATTCCGCGTCGAGCGCTCCTGCGCCGCAGACCCCGCCGTCCGCACCGAGTCCGTCCGCACCGGCGCCTGAGAACGCCGAGCAGAACGACGCGGCGGCTGTGAAGAACGACGGCGCTGCCGACAAGGACGACGCTGCTCCGGCCTCGCGGATCGATCCGGCCCCGGCGGAGCGCATCTCGCACGAACGCGGAGCCCTGGCCTCCGATCACCTTCCGCAGGAGAGGCCCCCCGTCAACGCGGAGGACCGTCTGGACCCGAGGCGGGCACCGCTGCCGCACTTCGAGTCGCGAGCCGCCCGCAAACGCTACCTGAAGGAGCACGGGCTCTCCCTCGACGGTGACCTCTCGACAGGGGCGATCCCCGTCATCGCGACGCCCGAGGAGACCGCGGCCGCCGATGCCGAGGGCGCCGACGCCCAGACCGTGACTGCGCCGCGCGAACACGAATCCTTCGACACCGCCGGCTTCGGCGGCACCTCCGACGAGGTGGCCGCGCGGGACTTCGAATCCCCGGTCACCGCGGACTCCGCACCGCGTCCGGCCTCCGGTGACGACGCTCTCTCGCGCCCTGCCGAGTCCGCACCGGCCGGCTACACCGTCGCCAAGCCCGCCGAGGCGACCGAGAAGCCGAGCTCCGATGATGCGCTGAGTCTGCCTCCGACCCCGACCGAGGAGAAGGCCGCGGACACCGGCAGGCAGGCAGAGCCGTCGACGCGCTCACGCCGGATGCCGATCGTCCAGCCGCCGACGACCTCGGGGGTCCGCGTCGTCACGGCCGCCTCGGCGCAGGTCACCGAGACCCCGAAGGCCACGGAGGTCACCGAGGTCGTTGCGACCGAGACGACTCCCGCGCCTCCGACGGCACGCCGGGAGGAGCGCACCGACGACGATCGGGCGAGCGACACCGCCGACTCCGCGCAGACGGCCGACGAAGCCGCCCGCGCCCTCGCCGCGAATCCCGAGACCCGGCCCATGGACGCCGTGCCCGAAGCCTGGGCGCTGCCGAACCCCGACTACGAAGACGAAGAGACCGAGAACCCTCCCGGCACGCGGATCAAGGCCAGTGCCGTGACCGGCTACGACGGGCAGATCCTTGTCGGCGAAGAGCCGTCCAAAGTACCCTTTGTCGTGCTGGGCATCGCCGCACTCTTCGCCATCGCCCTCATCGTCATCGCACTCGTCATGCTGCTGTGACCTCCCTGAAAGGACCGCGTGGACACCACGACTGAACTCCTCCGGACGGCCGCGAAGGCCGCCGACGACAAGCTCGGCACCGACATCGTCGCCCTCGATGTCAGCTCGACCCTCTACATCACCGACGCCTTCCTCATCGTCTCCGCGGAGAACGAACGACAGGTCTCCGCGATCGTCGACGCCGTCGAAGAGGCCCTCCTCAAGGAATGCGGCCGCAAGCCGCTGCGCCGTGAGGGCCGCGGATCCGGCGACTGGGTGCTGCTCGACTACGGCGACATCGTCGTCCACGTCTTCTCCTCCGAACAGCGCGAATACTATGCGCTCGAACGCCTGTGGAAGGACGTCCCCGTCATCGACGTGAGCATCGCCGAGGCGGCCCCCGCCGAGGCCGACTCGGCCGGTGACGGCGAGACCGACCCCCGATGACGCGGACCGTCGTGTTCTGGCGTCACGGTCAGACCGACTACAACCTCGCCGGGCGCTTCCAGGGCCAGTCCGACATCCCGCTCAACGCGGTCGGGGCAGACCAGGCCGCTCGTGCCGCGGCCGACCTGGCCGAACTCGGACCGGACCTCATCGTCTCCTCCGACCTCGTCCGAGCGGCGGCGACCGCTGATGCCCTCGCCTCCCGAGTGGGGCTGAGCGTGGGACGCGATGCCCGCCTGCGGGAGACCTCGTTCGGGGACTGGGAGGGGCTGACCCGCGATGAGATCACCCAGTCGTGGCCCGATGAGCTCCACACGTGGCTCTCGGGCGCCGACACGCGACCGCCCGGGGGAGAGACGCGCACCGAATCCGCCCACAGGGTCGCCGCCGCCATCACCGACATCGTCACCGGATCCGACGCCGAGGTCACCGTCATCGTCGCCCACGGTGCGGTGCTGCGCGGTGCGGCCGAAGAGCTGCTCGAGATGACCGGCACCGGTCGGCTCGCCGTGCTCGGCAACTGCGGGCACGGGGAGTTCGGGTTCACCGGAGACCGCTGGGTGCTCCGCCACTGGGGGACGCCCCCGCTCTGAGGCTCACGCCCGTCCCGCATGCACCTCGCGGATGAGGTCGACGAGGGCCTCGGCCGAATCGCTCCACGCGAACCTCTGCGACTGCTCCTGCCCGGCGGCCGCCTTCTCCTCCCACTCCTGCGGGTCTGTCAGCGTCGTCACCGCAGCGGCGATCGACGCGGGATCGTCCTGGTCGAAGTACACGCCGGCCCGCCCGGCGATCTCGTGGAAGATCGGGATGTCGGAGACCGCTACCGGCACGCCCTTGGCCATCGCCTCGATGACCGGCAGCCCGAACCCCTCCGCCCGGGAAGCGGTGACGAGCGCGGTCGCGGACTCGAGCAGCTCGGCATAGGTCTCGTCGCTGATCCCGCGGTGGAAGACGACCCGGGCGCGGTCGGGGATGAGTGCTCGCAGCTGTGCCTCGCGACGACCCTCGATCCGGCTCGCGATGTGCAGGGTCCAGCCCGGCAGATGTTCGAGCGCCCGGATGAGCGTCTCGACGTTCTTGTACGGCATGAACGAACCCATGTAGACCAGGGACTTCGCGTGCGCACGGTTGACGGTGCGCTTCTCGGCCGCCGTCACCTCGGCGGCGTTCGACACCACGCGCACCGGCCGCTTCGTCAGCCTCTCGTCGGCCAGGAGCGCCTTCGTCGTCTCACTCACCGCTGCCACGGCATCGGCCCGGTCGAGCAGGAGACGCTGCGGGGCGTAGCTGAGGTGGTAGAGCCGCCACAGCAGACGCACGGGGGCGGGCAGGTCGGCCGGCGGCAGGGGATGGGAGTAGTAGATGAGGTCGTGGACGGTGAGGATGAGCCCGTAGCGGCGGCCCATCGACCCCATGACCTGCATCGTCGAGAACACCACGTCGGCCCCTAAGTCGTTCAGCGACTTCGCGATCCCCACCTCGGCGGGGGAGGTAGGGGAGTTGAGCTTCACCCAGGTGCACTCGGGCAGCAGCCCCAGCTGGGCCTCGTCGCTGATGATCGCCGTGACCTCGATGTCCGTGCCCGCGGTGGCCTCGAGCAGTGCGGTGAGCAGGCACGAACCGTAGCGGGAGATGCCGTCATGATGGGTGGTCCTGGTGAACCGGGCATCGAAGAAGACCCGAATGGGTCCAGGGGGCTGGGGGCCGTCTGAGTTTTTGCTCATGGAACTCCGAGTCGATAGTCTGAACATTCGAAAGTGAGCGTTCGCCGCGACGAAGGGCCAGTGAGTGAAGGAACCAGCACCTGCGTCCGAAGCCCTGAGGCTCCGGTCATGATCCTAACGATTATCGCACTCGCCGCCCTCGTCATCCTCACCCCGTTCCTCACCCGCCTCATGGGTCGGGCCACCGGATGGCCGCTGGCTGCGGCATACCTCGGTGTGGCCGCGCTCTTCACGCCCACCGCCGCCGAGGTGATGGCCGGCACCACCCCCGAGGTGTCCTTGCCGTGGGCGCCGAGTCTCGGTGTGGACATGGCACTGCGCGCCGACGGCATCGGCGTGATCTTCACCTACATCGCCCTGATCATCGGTGCGATCGTCTTCGTCTACTCGACGGCCTACCTGCCGCAGGGCCCCGGCACCCTGAGCTTCTACTGGCTCATGGTCGTCTTCACGTTCTCGATGGTCGCGCTCGTGCTCAGCAACGACCTCATCGTCCTCTTCATCTGCTGGGAGCTGACCTCCCTCGCCTCGTTCTTCCTCATCGCCCGCTCCGGCTCACCCGGACAGGCGCCGTCGCTGCGCACCCTGTTCATCACCTTCATCGGCGGCCTCACCCTGCTCGTCGCGGTGGGGGTGACGATCGCGGTGACCGGGACGACGAACCTCCACGAGGCCCTCGTCTCCGATGTCTGGGCGAACCAGCCGGCGGTGACGACGCTCGTGGCCGTCCTCGTGGCGATCGCGGCGATGACGAAGTCCGCGCAGTTCCCGTTCCACTCATGGCTGCCCGATGCGATGGCCGCGGCCACCCCGGTCTCCGCGTACCTCCACGCCGCGGCCGTGGTCAAGGCCGGCATCTTCCTCATGATGCGCTTCTCGCCCGCGTTCCATGCGACGCCGGCTTGGAACGTCATCCTCATCAGTGCCGGCCTCATCACGGCCTTCATCGGCGGGTGGTTCGCCCTCAACCAGCACGACGTCAAGAAGCTCATGGCGTACTCGACGGTCTCCCAGCTCGGCCTCATCACCGCCGTCATCGGCGTCGGCACCGAAGCCGCGATCGCCGCAGCCGCCCTCCACGTCATTGCCCACGCACTCTTCAAGTCCGGTCTGTTCATGATGGTCGGCGTCGTCGACCACCTCGCCGGCACCCGCGAACTCACCCGCATCCCCCGTCTCATCGGACCCGCCCCGGTCGCCTTCACCGTCATGGTGCTCGGCTGCGCCTCGATGGCGGGCATCCCGCCGCTGCTCGGCTTCGTGTCGAAGGAATCGCTGTTCACCGCGCTCTTCGAGGTCCCCGCCTCCGGGTGGATCCTCTTCGCCAGCGCCGTCGCGGCCTCCGTGCTCACCTTCGCCTACTGCGCGAAGACCGTGTGGGGCGCCTTCATCGACGGCAAACCGGTGACGAAGTCCGAACTCGGTCACTCCTCACCGGTCATGCTCGCAGCCGCAGGCCTGCCGATCGTCGCCTCGCTGCCGCTGAGCTTCGTCCTCTTCGTCTTCGACACCCCGCTCACCGAGGTCGTCGCCGCCGCCATCCCGGGCACCCCCGAAGAGGTGCACGTGAAGTTCTGGCACGGGTTCACCCCTGAGCTCTACGCCTCGGCGCTCATCATCGTCATCGGCATCATCCTCATCATCAACCGCTCGAAGGTCTTCGCGTTCTTCCACCGGGCACGACTGGGCTTCGACGGCGCCGACGTCATCAACGGCATCGTGCTCGGCCTCATCCGCCTCGGCCGCGGGCTGAGCATCTTCGCCCGCCCGATGAACTCCGGACCGTATCTGGCGATGAGCCTCGGCGGTCTCGCCCTCATTGCCTTCGTCTCCGTCCCGGCGATCTACCCGAGCCTGCCGCCGCTGCAGGACAACCTGTGGCGGGCACCCGACATCGTCCTCCTCGTCCTCATCACGATCGCCGTCCTCGTCGTGTGCACCTCGCACTCACGGCTGACCACCGTCGTCGCCCTCTCGGCAGTCGGCATCCTCGCGACCGTGCAGATCCTCGTCCTCGGGGCCCCGGACGTCACGCTCACGCAGCTGCTCGTCGAGGCGATGACGATCATCGTCATCATGCTCGTCCTGCAGAAGCTGCCCCGCTCCTTCTGGCGGTACTCGAAGCGCCTGCAGTCGACCCGCGCGGTCTTCGGGATCCTCGTCGGCGCCGCGGTCACCCTGCTCACGCTCGCGCTCAACGGCCGTCGCGAACGCTCCTCGGTGGGTATGTACTACATCGAGAACGCCCCGGAGATCAGCGGCGGGCACAACATCGTCAACACCATCCTCGTCGAGTTCCGTGCCCTGGACACGCTCGGCGAGCTCACCGTCCTCGGCATGGCCGGGATCGCGATCGTCGCGGTGATGTCGACGGTCAAGGACCGCTACATCGACCCGCCGGCGGAGAACATCCCCGAACCGCCGAGGCGGGCGTGGGTGACGGTGCGACCGAAGGGCACGAGCGCCTACCGCGGCGTCCACGAGGCGTGGCCCAACGTCATCCCGCTGCAGCTGACGATCAAGGTCCTCGGCCCCCTCCTCGTCATCACCTCGGCGCTGATCTTCTGGCGCGGACACAACGAGCCCGGCGGCGGCTTCATCGCGGCCCTCATCGGTTCGGCGGTCATCGGCCTGCTCTACATGTCCACGGCCAAGGACCGGGCGATCGGACCCCCGCGGGCCCCGCTCTACCTCATCGGCATCGGCATCTCGATCGCGATCCTCACCGGCCTCCTCGGTCTCGTGCTCGCCGGATCGTTCCTCGAACCGATGCAGGTCTACATCTTCGGGCAGAAGTACACCTCGTCCCTGCTCTTCGACGTCGGCGTCTACCTCGCCGTCCTCGGCCTCATCCTGCTCTCCTTCAACCTCCTCGGCGTCTCCGATTCCGCGGCCACCCCGGCCGGTGACGATGTGCTCACCGACGGCATCATCCGCCGCGACGTCGAACGCACCCGCGAACGCGCCGATGAACTCCTCTACGGGGAGCTCAAGGGCCCGATGGAGTCGATCAGGGGTGAGCGCCCCCGCCGCGGCGACCGCATCGTCGGACGCGGCTCCGACCGGAAGGTGAGAGCCTCGACGACCCACATACTCCATGGCAACGCCCCGCTCGACCGCGGCGAAGCCCCGACCACAGCCGAGGGGGACCGATGATCCTGGCCATTACGATCGGCGTCCTCACCGCCGGCGGCGTCTACCTCATGATGCAGCGCTCCATGGTGCGCGGCGTCTTCGGGCTCACCCTGCTCTCGCACGCCGCGAACTTCATCCTGCTCTCCGCCGGCGTCGGCGCCTGGCGCGTCGAACCGCTGGCCGGACGCGGGGACCAGAGCCTCGCCGCCGACCCGCTGCCGCAGGCGTTCGTGCTCACCGCCATCGTCATCACCCTGGCGGTGACGATCTTCATGCTCGCCCTCGCCGTGCTCGGCCATGACGACGACCAGAAGCGGGCGCCCGAGACGGGGGAGGTGCGCGAATCGTGAATTCCGCCCTCCTGCTCCTCCTCGTCGGCATCCCGCTCCTCGCCTCGGCGCTGAGCGTGCTCATCACCTCCCGCACCCTCGACCGGGTTCTCATGCTCGCGGTGCCCTCGTTCGTCGGGCTCGCAGGCATCGGGCTCCTCGTCCTCCACCAGCGGATCCCGGTCATCGCCCACGACGTCGGCGGCTATATCCCGGGTCTGGCGATCCCGTTCGTCTCCGACTCGTTCACGGCCCTCATGCTCGTGCTCACCTCGCTGACGGCGCTGGTCAGCTGCCTCTTCCTCATCGCGACCGGGGAGGACCAGTACCGGTTCGTCCCGGCCCTGATCATGATGATGCTCACCGGCGTCTACGGGGCCCTGCTCACCGGCGACCTGTTCAACTTCTTCGTCTTCGTCGAGGTCATGGTCCTGCCCGCCTACGCGCTCATCGCGGTCACGGGAACGTGGCGTCGCCTCGGCGTGGGCCGCATGTTCGTCATGGTCAACCTGCTCACCTCGACGATCCTGCTCATCGGCGTCGGCTTCGTCTACGGTGCCACCGGGACGGTCAACCTCGCGGTCCTCGCCGGCCTCGGCACGCCCACCGGGCAGGGGCAGCTGGCACTCGGCGTCGTCCTCTTCGCCCTCCTCGTCAAGGCCGGCGGCGCGCCGTTCCACGGCTGGCTCGCCCGCAGCTACCCGAACACCTCGGCGGGGATGATGGCGCTCTTCTCCGGTCTCCATTCGAAGGTTGCGCTCTACGCGATCTACCGGGTGTGCACGAGCGTCTACGGGGAGCCTCCGGCGTGGGCGAACGTCATCGTCGTCATCGTCATCGCGAGCATCATCGTCGGGTCGCTGTCGGGCTTCGGCCAGAACCGCGTCCGCAATGTGCTCGCCTTCCAGATGACGGCCAGTGTGGGCCACACGCTCGTCGGCGTCGCCCTCATCACGGTCGCCTCCCTGGCCGCGGGCTCGTTCTACATGGTCCACAGCATGATCACGATGGCCGGCCTCCTCCTCGTCATGGGGGCGGTCGAACAGACCTACGGCACCGGTTCGTTCAAGAAGCTCTCCGGCCTGGCCGGTCGGGAGAAGTGGGCGAGCGTGCTCATGGTCCTCGGGCTCTTCTCCCTCATCGGTCTGCCGCCGACCTCGGGCATGTGGGGGAAGATCGGCCTGATCACCGCGTCGACAGCCGTCGGGAGTGCGGCCGGGTGGTGGATCGTCGCGGCGATCGTCATCGGCGCGCTCATCTCGATGTTCGCCCTCCAGCGGACATGGCGGAACACGTTCTGGGGTCCGCCCATGCAGAGCTACCGGCCCGACTCCGCGGAGACGGGACGTGCTCCCACGGAGGAGATCCCCGATTCGCTGCGCATCCCCGCCCGCCTGCTCGTGCCCGGCACGATCATGATCGCGCTGTCGGTGGCGATCTTCGTCTGGCCCGAACCGCTGCTCGAGGTCACCGCGCGGGTCGCCGAGGGACTGCTCGACCACACGAACTACATCGAGGCGGTGACGTCACCATGAGGCGCTTCGTCAACGGCGTGTCCTACGTCTTCTACATCCTCTGGGCGATCATCGTCGGCACGGGCAAGGTCATCGGGCATCTCTTCCGGGTGCGCAGGCCGTACGCGGAGCCGATGATCGTCGAGGTGCCGTTGCGGTGCCGCACCGACCTCGAGGTCACCCTGTTCTCGTCGTCGATCACGATCACCCCGGGCACGCTGGTCACCGCGATCGCCGCGGGCACCGCGAACACCCCGCCCGTGCTCTTCGTCCACGCGCTCTTCGAGGACTCCGAGGAAGCGGCGCTCGAGGGCCTCTACGACATGGAGTCGAGGCTGTTGGCGATGACGCGGGGACGGGCCCCGCAGAGTGCGGCCTCGGCCGTCGCCGACGTCGAAGCCGCCTTCGTCGATCCCGATGAGGAGAGGAGAACGCCATGACCGTCATCGCGATCATCTGCGAGATCATCCTTGCCGCAGCCATCGTCGTCGGACTCATCCGGGTCGTCACCGCGAAGGACCTCGGTTCGCGGGCCGTGGTCAGCGACCTCGTGTACTTCTCGGCGATCGGGATGCTGACGATGATCGGGATCCACGTCTCGTCCTCGATCATCCTCGACATCATCTTCCTCGCCTCGATGGTCGGGATCCTCGCGACCATCGCCCTGTCCCGCATCCTCACCAGGGGGCACCGCTGATGAACGAACTCACCGCGACGATCCTCGTCGGCGTCTTCGGGATCTCCGGTTCCCTCATCGTCCTCGCCTCGGCGCTGGCGATGTTCCGGGTCCGCGACGCCCTCTCCCGGATCAACGTCTTCTCCCAGGCCACCGGCCTGGGCATGCCGCTCATCGCTCTGGCCGCCTATGTCAGCGACGTCTACGTCGAGGGCTTCAGCGTGACCTCGCTGATCATCCTCATCGTCACGATCCTCTGCCTCGTCATCGTCTCCTCGGTCGCATCGAACACGCTCTCGCGCGCCAGTGTGCTCTCCGGGCAGCCGATCTACCGCAAGACCTCGCCGAACCGACTGGCGCAGCCGCCCGAGGGGATCGAGGACCCGGATCCCACTGCCGCGCCGAAATCGGGCGACTGAGGTCCCGGAGGGCTGAGCCCCTCCGGTGCCCAAGCGTGGGCAGGCTCGAGGGCCCGCGGCCGACGGTCTTTTCCACGGTCGAACCGGGGTTTAAGTAAGGCTGTCCTATGCTAGGATGAGCGAGCCGCAGACACGGCGCGAAATCTCAGCAGAAAGCCAGCAATGTTCCAGACGTTTCTCATCGGCCTGCGCGAGGGCCTTGAGGCCGCTCTCATCGTGAGCATCCTCATCGGCTACCTCGGTAAGATCGGCCGGACCCGCGAGATCCGCGCGATGTGGTGGGGGATCGCCGCGGCGATCCTCGTCTCCCTGGCCTTCGGCGCCCTCCTCACCTTCGGTCCCTCGACCCTGACGTTCGAAGCCCAGGAGTTTATCGGCGGCACCCTGTCGATCATCGCCGTCGGCTTCGTCACGTGGATGATCTTCTGGATGGCGCGGACGGCGAAGAGCCTCGGCGGTGAGCTGCGGGCGGCGGCGGACAAGGCCCTCGACGGTCCGCTCATCGGCCTCGTCATCCTCGGCGCCTTCTCCGTGGGCCGTGAGGGCCTCGAGACCGCGCTCTTCCTGTGGGCGGCGACCCGCGCGAACACCTCGGCGGGCACCTCGGCCCTCGGGCTCACCCTGGCCGCGGTCGCCGGCATCGTCATCGCGATCCTCCTGGCCTGGCTCATCGCCAAGGGCCTGCTGCGCCTCAACCTCTCGGCGTTCTTCCGCTGGTCGGGGGCGTTCCTCATCGTCATCGCCGCCGGTGTCCTCGCCTACGGCTTCCACGACCTGCAGGAAGCCGGGGTCATCCCGGGGCTGAACTCGCTCGCCTTCGACGTCTCCGAGACGATTCCGCCGACGAGCTGGTACGGCGTCCTCCTCAAGGGCATCTTCAACTTCTCCCCGGCCACGACGTGGGTCGAGTTCACCGTGTGGTGGCTCTACGTCATCGTCGTCGGCGCCTTCTTCGTCCGCAGCCTGCGCTCCTCGCCGAAACCGGCACCGGCGAAGGCTCCCGGCGGAGTCGCCGCGGCCTGAGACCCCCTGCACCGCCGCCCACTGCGCGGACCACTTCACCACCCATACCCCGCCTCCGCGGACCCCTGCGGAGACCACACCCAAGGACGGAAATGAAAGCACTCAACCCCGGCACCGCCGTCGTCATCGCCCTCGGCGCCTCGATCGTGCTCAGCGGCTGCGAACCCAACGACCAGTCGAACGGTGCGATCGCGGTGACGAGCACCGACGACAAGTGCGATGTCGCGGCCACCGAGGCACCGGCCGGCACCCTGAAGTTCGACGTCACGAACGAAGGCTCGAAGGTCACGGAGTTCTATCTCCTCGGCGAGGACGGTCTGCGCATCATCGGCGAGGTCGAGAACATCGCCCCGGGTCTCGAACGCTCGCTGACGGTCACCGCACCTGAGGGCAAGTACTTCACCGCGTGCAAGCCGGGCATGGTCGGTGAGGGTCTGCGCGGGGACTTCACGGTGACGAAGGGCAAGGGCGGTGAGCAGGTCAGCGCCGAGGATTCGCAGCTGGCGGAGCAGGCGACGACGCAGTACGCGGCCTACGTCAAGGATCAGACCGAGCAGCTGCTCACCGGCACCGAGGAGTTCGCGAAGGCGTACAAGGACGGCGACGACGACAAGGCCCGCGAGCTCTACCCGAAGACGCGGACGAACTGGGAGCGCATCGAACCGGTCGCGGAGTCCTTCGGTGACCTCGACCCGAAGCTCGACCTCCGTGAGGCCGACCTCGAAGAGGGTCAGGAGTGGACGGGCTGGCACCGGATCGAGAAGGACCTGTGGCCGCCGAAGGACGGCTACACCGCGATGAGCCAGGCGGATCGGGTCAAGTACGCCGACCTCCTCGTCGCCGACACGAAGATCCTCTACGACCGCACCCGGTCGATGACGTTCACCCCCGATCAGCTCTCCAACGGTGCGAAGGAGCTCCTCGACGAGGTTGCGACCGGAAAGGTCACCGGCGAGGAGGAGGCGTGGTCGCACACCGACCTGTGGGACTTCCAGGCCAACGTCGACGGTGCCCGCGTCGCCTATGAGGATCTCCAGCCGCTGCTGGCCAGCCGGGACAAGGACCTCGATGAGACGCTGAAGACCCGATTCACCGATCTGCAGACGCTGCTCGATTCGCATCGCAAAGGCGACGGGTTCGTCCTCTACACCGAGCTGAGCCAGGACGAGGTGAAGAAGCTCTCCGACTCCGTCAACGCACTCTCGGAGCCGCTGTCACAGCTCACCGACAAAGTGGTGGGCTGATGAACGACCGGCCTGGTGTCTCCCGACGGGCGATGTTCGGGGTGGGTGCGGGGACGCTCGCGGCGGGTGCCGCTGCGGGCTTCTTCGCCCATGATCCGATCACCGAGGCGGTCGGGGCCGAGAGGGACGTCGTCGACTTCTACGGGAAGCATCAGGCCGGGATCGTCACCGAGGCGCAGGATCGGATGTGCTTCGCCGCGGTCAACGTCCTCACCGAGGATCGGACCGAGCTCATCGATCTGCTCAAGACGTGGACGTCTGCGGCGGCGAACCTCAGTCAGGGGCTGCCCGTCGTCCCCGACGGCGTGGCCGGCGGCTCGCGCTACGCTCCGCCCGAGGACACGGGGGAGGCGCAGGGACTGAGCGCGGGGCATCTCACGGTGACCATCGGGTTCGGGCGCAGCCTCTTCGTCGACGCCTACGGCAAGGACCGTTTCGGCCTCGGCGATCGGCTGCCGGCCGGGCTCATCGAGCTGCCGCACTTTCCCGGTGACAACCTCGACGAGGCGAGGGTCGGGGGAGACCTGTGCATCCAGGCGTGTGCGGATGATCCGCAGGTCGCCGTCCATGCTGTGCGCAATCTCATCCGGATGGGCTTCGGGATCGTCTCGACGCGGTGGATGCAGCTGGGCTTCGGGCGCACGGCGTCGACCTCGCCGGAGCAGGAGACTCCGCGGAACCTCTTCGGGTTCAAGGACGGGACAGCCAACATCCGCTCGGATGAGAACACAGCGCTGAATGAGCACGTGTGGGTGCGCGACGGGTCGTGGCTCGACGGCGGCAGCTACCTCGTGGCGCGGCGGATCCGGATGCACATCGAGACGTGGGACCGGGAGAGCCTCGATGGGCAGGAGCGGATCTTCGGGCGCACGAAGATGACCGGGGCGCCCCTGTCTGGGGGTGAGGAGTTCACGGAACCGGACTTCGCGATGGCCGGTGCCGGCAATCAGCCGATCATCCCCGTGACCTCACATGTCCACCTGGCCCATCCCAAGCAGAACGGCGGGACGCAGATCCTGCGCCGCGGGTACAACTACGCCGACGGCGCCGATGCCCAGGGCAACCTCGACGCGGGCCTGTTCTTCATCGCCTTCGTCGCCGATCCCGCTGCCGACTACGTGCCGATGCAGAACCGGCTGGCAAAGCAGGATGCGCTGAGCGAATACCTCCTCCACACCGGTTCGGGTCTCTTCGCGATCCCGCCGGGAGTGTCCGAGGGCGGCTGGATCGGGCAGACCCTGTTCGGGTGAGCCGGGTGCCTCGGTGGTCGCAGGGTCCTCGTTGCTTTTCCTCGTCGGTGGGGACTATTCCTCGCCGATCAGAGAGGCGTCGGGCAGAACCACGTCATCGGTGACCCTCCACGCCGATCCTGAGCCCCGGGCGAGCGAGATTCTCCGGTAGTCGGCGAAACCGGTTGACCCCTCTGCAGTGTCCGTGGGAGTCCACACGTGGACGGCTTCGAGGTCGATGACCGTGGTGGACCCGGTGCTTGTCACGGTGTAGGCGGCGAAGTCCGTGTTCGCGGCCGTGAGGGATTCCGTGTACTCCCTGTCGGTGAGAATCCCTTTGAGCTCATCGAGCCGGTAGCCCCGCAGTTCGTTCGCGCCGTCCTCGGGGCAGGACCGCTCAGGTTGATCACAGACGCGCACGACGTCAAGGGCCGTGAAGTAGTCGTCAAGCGCGTCGCTGATCGTCGGGTCGTCGATCGTGACAGGACTCGGCAGCGCCTCGGGGCCTTCGGTCGGATCGGACGCGAACACCGGCCATAAGAGGGCGCCGGCGAATCCGAGGGCGATGAGAGCGCACAGGGCGATGGGGAGTTTCAGGGTTCTCACACCCCGATTCTCGCCTATTTCCGTCCCGTCGCGCGCATCGTGATGTTGATCCTGCCCCCGCCGAGGTCGTCCAGCCTGGCGTAGGACGGTGCCGTGTCCGGGTGGATCCTCGTCACTCCGTGGAACGCGAAGCGGGCGGGGCCGCCGAAGACGAAGGCGTCGCCCGAGGCGAGGCGGATGTCCTCGTACGGGCGGTTCTTCGTCTCGGTGTTGCCGAAGCGGAACGTGCACGTGTCGCCGAGGGAGAGTGAGACGACGGGCGCTGGGTCGTGTTCGTCCTTGTCCTGGTGCATGCCCATCTTCGCGTTCTCGTCATAGTAGTTGACGAGCGCGACGTCGGGGTCGTACGCGCCCGGATCGAGCCCCCAGGCGGCGGGCGCGGAAGCGGGGGAGTCGGGGTCGGCGGCGACCGCCTCGGCGGCGGCATCGATGACCTGGCGACCCAGCCGGGTCATCCAGTCGGGGAACGGGAGGACTAGTTCGTTGTTGACGTCCTTGGCCTCGCGGTCATAGCGGCCAGGTCGCCAGTGCCATCCGAGCCCGATCGTCGTCACGCTCATCGGATGCCCGCGGATCGTCGTCGCGTGCGGGGGAACCGGGCCCGATCGCCACTGCGCGTACTGACGGATGATCCACGCCTGCCCTGCCTCGTCGAGGAAGCCGGGCAGCCAGACCGCGCCCGGGGCGATGACCCGTGGGGCGCGGTCGAAGGCGTCGTCGGCGAAGAGGGCGTCCATGGTTTCCACCATGCCATAGGCTGGTGACACCGATCCACGGCGAAAGGCGCGGTGATGACTCAACCCACGCTCGTCCTCCTCCACGGCGCTGGTGAGACCGCCGCTGCATGGGATGCGGTTATCGCGGCGTTGCCCTTGACCTGGCGCGTGCTCGCCCCGGATCTCGGGGCGGCGGGAGAGACCGACGACGGTCGCTTCGCTCTAGGTGCGGCGGTGGAAGCGATCGGTCGACAGCTTCCTGCGGAGCGTACGGTCGTGCTGTGCGGACTGTCCTTGGGGGCGATGATCGCTGCCGAGGTGGCAGCGCGGGACGATTCCGGCTGCGTCCAGGGTCTCGTTCTCTCCGGCGGCCAAGTGCGACCGCCGAAGAGGCTCATGCGCCTCCAGCGCTTCATCGCCGAGCGCTTCGTCCCGGAGTCGGCGTTCGCAGGCTCAGGGGTGACGAAGCGGCAGGTGATTGCGATGTTCGCCGCGGTCGAAGGCCTCGATCTCAGCGCAGCGCTACCGGCGATCACGGTGCCGACAGGCGTCTGGTGCGGCACCCGGGACCTCGCTAACCGCGCCGCTGCGCGTGAACTCGCCCGAGGCATCCCCGAAGCCGCTCTGTCGTTCGTGCCTGGGGTTGGCCACGAGTGGCACAAGAGCCACCCGGCGGCCTTCGCCGCGCACCTGTGCGCGTTCGCCTCCGACAACGGGCTCGCGACGCGGCGATGATACGCGAGCACCCATGACGATCGCGGAGGGAACGGTCGTGTGCCCGTGGACTCGCCTCACAGTTCGGTCAGCGGCACCGATTCGTCGGCGAGGCGCTCGGGGGCGATGTCGCGGCCGATGAGGGCGCGCAGCTCGTCGCTGACGTCCCAGATGTTGACGTTCATCGCGGCGGTGAGGGTGCCGTCCTTGAGCCAGAAGACAATGAACTCGCCGGAGTCCTTGTCGCCGCGGATGACGACGTCGTCGTCACCGGAGCCGTGGCCGACGTACTCCATGCCGAGGTCGTACTGGTCGGTGTAGAAGTATGGTTCCCAGTCGTAGACCTTGTCGCCGCCGGTGAGCGTGGAGGCGGCGACGTCGGCCTGACGGACCGCGTTGTCCCAGTGCTCGACGCGGATGCGCGAGTCCAGGCGGGTGTTGAAGGCGTTGGCGATGTCGCCGATCGCGAGCACATTGCCGGTGTTCGTGCGCATGCGTTCGTCGACGGGGATGCCGTTGTCGATCTCGATGTCGGTCGCCTCGGCGAGTTCGATCGTCGGTTCTGCGCCGATGCCGATGACGACGAGATCGGCGGGGATCTCGCCCTGGGTCGTCTGCACCGCGGACACCGCCTCCTCGCCGGTGAATCCTGTGATCTCGGCGTTGTCGAGGAACGTCACCCCGTGGGCGATGTGGAGGTCTTCGAAGTACTGGCCCATCTCCTCGCCGAGGACCTTCTTCAAAGGTGGGGCGTCGCGGACGACGACGGTGACGTCGGAGCCGTGGGAGCGGGCGGCAGCGGCGACTTCGAGTCCGATCCAGCCGCCGCCGTCGATGACGACCTTGCGGCCGTCGCCGAACTGGGAGCGGATGGCCACTGCATCGCCGGCGCTGCGCAGCGTGTGGACGTTGGCGAGGTCCTCGCCGGGCACCTGGAGGGTGCGCGGCGTCGAGCCGGTGGAGAGGATCACCTGACCGTAGGTGAGCTCCTCGCCGGAGGCGAGGGTGACGGTGCGCGCATCGGTGTCGAGCTGTGTGGCGACGTCGCCGAAGAACGTTGTGACGTCGTGGGCGGGATACCATTCTGGGCCGCGCAGGGCGGAATCGGCGGGGTCGGTGTCTTCGAGCATGACCTTCTTCGACAGGTCCGGACGGTAGTACGGGGGAAGGGGGTCGGCGCCGACGAGGGCGATCGTCCCGGCGAACCCGTCGTTGCGCAGCGCTTCGACGACCTGACCTCCGCCGATGCCCGCTCCGATGACGACGATTCCGAATTCCTGTGCCATTGCCGCTCCTTCTCATCAGTGGTGTCAATCACAGCCTGTACTGCGCCGGTGTCAGAGTCAAACGTTTCGTCACATGGTCGGTTGTGCCCACTGCGGGGCGTCGTCGGTCCGCCCTAGCCGAGGCGGTCGTGTCGTCATTTTGTGCAACCCGGGTCCTCGGGGCTAGAGTTGGATCCAGTCAGGGGCTATAGCTCAGTTGGTAGAGCGCTTCGTTCGCAATGAAGAGGTCAGGGGTTCAATTCCCCTTAGCTCCACGTATGTGATGTGTCGCGACATCGTTCCTACGATGTCGCGGCACTTTTCTCATTTCTGGCCCGGGTCTGTCTCCAGGCATCGTTCCGGTCATCACGCTGATGTTTCACGTCATCGTTCCGGTTATAGGACAACAAGTGTCTCGCGTGGAGCCGTACGGGCTCACCAGGGACCGTCAGACATGGCTATGACTGCGAGTGTGGGTTCCGCGGTTTCCGCGGCTTCGGACGGCCAGCTCGGTCTGTCGCATCCGGGACTGGCCCCAACCACCTAATCGGAGCTGCCGCATGAAAAATCGATGCTGATGGCAGGCTTGGCGTCACCACAAGTGGTCAATTCCATGAGCGAGTTCGGGCGCAACGGCTGGGCGCCCCTGCCGAGGCGTGGTGTACCTCTACGGCAGCAGCCTCCCATTCAGCGAGGTATGAAGCGGATTGCGCAGTTCGTCATAGATCGGCGCCTATGGCCGGGTAGAGAGAACGACCTTGCGGTTGCCGAAGGTCGCGATTACTTCGATACTTCCGCCAAGCGCTTCGACGTATGACTTCAGGGTCGCGAGGCCCGAACGGTCGAGGTCGCCCGCTTCGAGCGCGGAGATCGTGGGCTGGGTGATCGCCATCCGGTCGGCGAGTTCCTTCTGCGTCACTCCCTGCTCTTCGCGGATCTCGCGGAGCCGGTAGGCGCGTTCCTCAGCTTCCATTTGGGCGACGTGCTCGGCAACAGCGGTCTCGTCGACGGGGCGCTTAGTGCGCACGTCACTCCATGCGGTGGTCTTCGTCTTGGTGCTCATCTCACTCCTCCTCATCCGTCAGCCACTTATCGAACCTGTCATCGGCGATCGGGATGTTCACGTCGTACCACTGCTTCCATCTGCCTGCCTTGTCTCCGGCGATGAGCAGGATCGCCCTGCGCTTCGGATCAAAGGCGAACAGAATCCTGATCTCGCTGCGTCCCGCCGATCCGGGCCGCAGCTCCTTCATGTTGTGATGCCGGGACCCCTTGATCCGATCTGCCGTCGGTCGCCCGAGCGTAGGCCCTTCGGACTCCAGCCGGGTGATCGCGGCAGCGACGAGGTTGTAGGTCTCGTCATCCAGCCTCAGGACCCACGACTCCACGTCTTCCCAGAGCCGCACGTCCCAAGACATTCCACCATTATAGATCAGGGGCGATATTGCCTCAAGACTATGTCATTCGCGGTTTCCACGGCGGGTCATGAGAGATCTGCGGTGGAGGGCCCTACGGTGCGTGCCGTCTTCTTCCATCCGGTTGTCCGGTTAGCCTCGAACCGCTGCGGGATTGACATGAAGCTCTCACCGTTGTCACGGGCCGTGTGAATGTCGTCTATCTGCTTGGCGGTCAGCGGCGTTCGACTTCGTCTCTTTGGTTCCGTGACTTCGCCGCCGAGCCCGAGGAGCCGAGACCCCGGTCCACCCTTTCGGAGGCGCCGCGTGATCGCGGCGCCTTTCGCATTCTTCGAGGCGCCGAGGCTGGTGCCGGCTCGCACCCATCAGTTCAATCGTGCCGGCCGGCCGCTCTCGCTGGGATCGCCGAGGTGGCCGCGTCCGACGAGAACGGCGATGCCCACGGCTGCGGTCCACACGGTGAGCGTGTCGAAGGAAAGGCGCTCGGCGATGCCGAAGCTCAATCCGGGAATCGCCGTACCATCGAGCGCGAGAAGGAACGCTGCGAAACCGAGAACGGAGACGATGACGGAGGCGATGGTCAGCCCCCGGAAGAGTCCCCTGCCGGCTGCGACGGCGAGGAGGATCATCGCCATCCACTGTGCCAGTGCCTGGACCAGGGCAGCACTGTCATGGAGCGCCGGCTGAAGATCCCACGGGGCGAAGCCGACGATGACGACACACAGACCGACCACGGCCATGAGGATCGTGCCGGCACGCCCGGATCGGCTATTCCATCGCCCGTGGAGCAATACGGCACCGAGCGCGGTCAGTGCTCCGGAGAGGACCATTCCGATATTGAAAACCGGATTCCAGGGCGAGCACACCTCCCGAGGCTGTCCGCCCTCGGTGAAGGGTCCGCAGACGGTGACGCCGAGGTCACTGATCGCATTCGCCGTCACCGAATACCCCTGCGGCCACTGCAGGGCGACGATGACCTGAATCGGCAGCAGTACTGCGCTGGCCACCCACAGTACGGCTCCGATACGCCAACGCTGATTCATGTCGTCCCGCCCTCCGTCTCGACCAGTGGCTCCGTTGCCCATGGTCGCCGTCGTGCACTGGTCTCCTGTGAGTTCATCGTAGGACGGTGGCAGCCACCGTGCCGAGTCTGAGGCGTCGACGGCGCGGCGTGTGAAGGCTGTGGAGGCAAGGCACCTCGCCGGAATGAATGCTCTTCATCGGATGTTCTCGGGCACAATCGTGTGCATGACCAAAACACTCGGAGGTCGATCGACCGCCACCTCGACGAACGCCCGCACAGTCTTCATGACCGGTCTTCTCGGGTTCGCCGGGACCATGCACTTCCTTCGGCCCAAGCCGTTCGATTCGATCGTTCCGCCCAGCCTCGGCAATCGCCGTGCGTGGACCTACGCGAGCGGTGTCGCCGAACTCGGGTGCGCGGCACTCCTCGCCGTTCCCGCAACCCGGCGCCTCGGCGGCGCGGCGACGGCAGCGCTCATGGTCGCCGTCTATCCCGCGAACATCTACACCGTGGCCAAGCACTGGAAGTCACCGAAAGGTCGCGCGATCGCCCTGGCCAGGCTGCCTTTGCAGATTCCGCTCGTCCAGATGTCGTGGGCGATCGCGCGCAGCGGCGACTGACCCCTTCGGAGTGCCTACCTCGGAGTGGCTGCGACTACATGTGAAGCGGCGACCGCGCAGTCTGTCTGCCCGGTGGTACTCATAGTCCATGGACATCGAGATCGTTTCCCCAGACGCGGATATCGTCTGCGCACAGTTGGCCGAGGCCGACGGTTTTCGATTCGAATGCTGGGGAGAACGAGCAGGGCAGCGTCTCCCGGGGACGGTGCGTGTGCGCGACCTCGCGGAGCTCGACGAGGAGCTTGCCATGGCAGGGCTGCAAGCGATTCCGACCATCGCGATCGATGCGATGCGGCGTGATCGCTCGAGGCCAGGCACGGTCTACGCGTCCTCCGTGATCGCAGTCAGCTGATCTCAGGCAGACGCGACGACGCTTCGCAGAATTGCTGTGGCGCCGCCTCAGCTCAATCCGATGAGCTTCCCGCTCTTCGACAGCTCCGGATCCGTGCACGAGGACAGATCGAAACAGCAGGGGCGCCGCTTGCCGTTCTCGAGCTTGTCGATGGCCACACCGACGCGCTTCTCCCGAGTCGCAGGGTTCTTCGTGGCCTTGATCCACCGCACCCACTCCCAGCGAGCCATCGGAGTGAGACCCGCCCACGTGTCGTCGAGATCTCCGGCCTCATCGAGTGCCGCCTGCAGATCGTCGGGCACGACGACCTCAGGCCATGCCTTGGTCGGAGTCAAGGACACCGTCACGGTCTCACCGTCGCGCAGCTCCTCGAGGTCATCGAGGTTGAGCCAGTGCCCGCGCATCCCATCGGGTTCGATGACGGTGGGGAACTCGGTGCCGGCGACGACCGCCTCGGCGGCCACCTGACCACGGGAGGGCAGCTGCGCACTGGCCTCAGCGGGCAGGAGGACGATCGTGCGGTCACCGCGAGTGGTCACCTCGGCGTCGAAGTCGATCGCCGTCTGCGTCGTCGTGGTCATGGCTCTCCTCAATTGGGAACGGTCGGCAGGCTCGGGGGCCGTCGATTCCAGGATAGCTTCGCCGCCTCGGTGTCCGCTTCTCGATTCCTGACACGAATGCCTGAGAGGATCTCCGTCCGACCGACGCGTCCCCGCGGGGACGCAACGATTCCCGCGAGTCGTTGTTGACATCTCCTGAACACTGTTCAATGATCGGCTCATGCCGAATTTCACCCTGATGGCCGATCGCGCCTGCGCCGGCACCGCGGCGAGCGCCGCCGACGCCCTAGAGATCCTCCGCTCCTCCGACGACGACCTCCTCGAGCTGGTCGCCACCGCCGGGCGGGTCCGGCGCCACCACTTCGGCGACTCGGTCAAGGTCAACTACCTCGTCAATCTCAAGTCGGGGCTGTGCCCCGAGGACTGCGGCTACTGCTCCCAACGTCTGGGTTCGGACACGGAGATCCTCAAGTACTCGTGGCTGCCCGGCGAGGAAGCACGCCGGCAGGCGGAGTTCGGTCTCGCCGGGGGAGCGTCCCGGGTGTGCCTCGTCGCCAGCGGTCGCGGACCTTCGAACCGCGACGTCGATCGGGTGGCCTCGATGACCGAGGACATCAAGGCGAACAACCCCGGCGTCGAGGTCTGCGCATGTCTCGGCTTCCTCAAGGACGGCCAGGCCGAACGCCTGCGCACGGCCGGGGTCGATGCCTACAACCACAACCTCAACACCGCCGAATCGAACTACGCGGAGATCTGTTCGACCCATACCTTCGCCGACCGCGTCGACACGGTCGACCGGGCACACACTGCCGGTCTCTCCCCGTGCTCGGGGCTGATCGTGGGCATGGGGGAGAGCGACGAGCAGATCGTCGAGGCGATCGAGGCCCTCCGCGCACTCGGATCCGACTCCATCCCCGTCAACTTCCTCATCCCCTTCGACGGCACACCGCTCGCGGGCACCTATGAGCTCACCCCGCAGAAGTGCCTGCGCATCCTCTGCGCCGTGCGCCTCATGTGCCCGGACAGCGAACTGCGGATCGCCGGCGGGAGGGAGATGCACCTGCGCACCCTCCAGCCGCTGGCGCTCCATGTCGCGAACTCACTCTTCCTCGGCGACTACCTCACGAGTGAAGGTCAGGACGCCGAGGCGGACCTCGACATGATCGTCGACGGCGGATTCTCCATCATCGGCCACGACAGCGCCGAGGTGCTCCGCGAGCAGGTGCGGGCCTCGAAGGCCGCGCACACCGCTGCGTTCAGCCCGGTCGGCGGCGCCGAGCGCACCGAGTCCGCTGCGGGGTCGACCCTGCCGTGCGGAAAATCGGCACCGACCGGAGTCTCGGGCGAGAGCGAGAACGTCCTCGTGCCGACGATCCGCCGCCGCGGCGCCGGCACCGCGTTCTCGCCCAATGCGTGAGCGCGCCCTTGCGCTGGTGTGCCGGAACGAGAAGGTGGCCGGATTGGCCGCTGAGGCGCAGCGCGAATTTGCCTTGCACCACCCGGAGCACGACGTCCTACCTGTGCACGTGTAGGGGTAACGCTCCGGGTGGTGCGTGGAGAGCGTCACCGCGGAAGCAGCGCTCAAGGTGCCGAATAGAGCTCAAAGTGCCGAATAGAGGCAGAGGTATGATTTGGTGCCGAAAGTGCCCGGTCCGCGGAGCGTAGCTGACCCTGATCCGGTACCCCCGGACAGGATTCTGCTCGGTCGGTCCGGCCACGCTCAGCCGATGCTGCGACCACTCCAATCCGGGGTGGACGTCGCCACCTCGGCGATGCGGGCAGCGATCGCGGGCGGGAACCCGACGGCCCGGTCCGCGTTCTGGTCGACGTGGAGGGCGAGGATCTCCTCGGTCGCGACGACCCGATCGTCGACGAGCATCTCATAGGCGAGATGGAGCTTCTTCGAACCGGCCGACACGAGACGCGGACGGACGACCAGCGTCGACCCGAGGGACACCTCGTCGAGGTACCGAACGTGCGATTCGACGGTGTAGAGGGAGCAGTCGCTCGCCTCACGGTACGCGGCATCGAGCCCGAGCTCGTCCATGACCTGATCGGTCGCGAACCCGAAGACGAGGACGTAGAACGCCTCGGACAGGTGCCCGTTGTAGTCGATCCAGTCCTCACGCACCGGTGTCGAATAGTCAGCAAGCTCCCGGCCCTGAGCAGTCGCCTTCGCCGAGGCGGCGGCAGACTCCGGAGCCGCCGGAACATCCGGAGCCGCCGGAGCGTCTGGTGCGGCCGGAACCGCTGACAGCGACCTGCCAGCGATGAGCTTCCGCAGTGCGACGATCCCGGCATCGCGTTCGGCGACGAGATCGGCGATCGAACGCGTCCCACTCTCCTCCTCGCACCCGGCGACGACGTCATCGCGCAGCCTGGTCGTCAGCTCGGGGGCCTCGAGCCTCGTCCACGGGGACTTCAGCGAGGGCCCGAAGTGGTCGAGCATGTGCCCCATCCCGCCCGGACCACCGGCGAGGTGGAAGGTGAGCATCGGCCCCTGGAAGGGCCAACGCAGACCCGGTCCGTCCGTGATCGACCGGTCGATCTGCTCGACGGTCGCCTCACCGGCTGCGACCATGTGCAGGGCCTCGCGCCACTGCGCCTCCTGGAGGCGGTTGGCAATGAAGCCGGGAACCTCGCGGTCCATGCGGATGACCGACTTGCCAATGAGGTCGTAGAACTCAGCCGCCCAGTCGACGGCTTCGGCAGACGTGTCCTCACCGCCGACGACCTCGACGAGCGGGATGAGATAGGGCGGGTTGAACGGGTGCCCGACGACGAAGCGCTCGGGCCTGGCCACCTCGGTGGCCATCTCCGTCATCCCATATCCCGAGGTCGATGATCCGATGATCACCGAGGCGGGGGTGAGGGCGTCGATGTCGGCGAAGAGCTGACGTTTGAGGTCGAGGTTCTCCGGCGCCGACTCCTGGACGAACTCGGTACCCGCGACCGCCTCGGCGAGATCGGTGTGGATCGTCCACGCGGTCTTGTTTGCACCGTCGACCATGTCGAGGGCGGCCAGGGCAGGCCAGGCGGCATCGATGAGGCTGGAGAGCTTCTCCCCGGCGTTGGGATCGGGATCCCACACCTTGACGGTGAACCCGCGGGCGAGGAAGTACGCGACCCAGCCGCCGCCGATCGTGCCCGCCCCGATGCACGTGATCGTCCGGACGGACTCGGGAGCAGGGAAGGAGGGGAAGTCGGTCACAGATCGGCTCCCATCGCAGTCGAGGTCTGGACGCGCAGATCGAGGATCTCGCGCGCCTCAGCGGGGGTGGCGACCTCGGCACCGAGGTCCTCGATGATCGAGACGGCACGGTCGGTCAGGGCGGCATTCGTCGCCTTGACGCCCTTGGACAGGTAGAGATTGTCCTCGAGTCCGACCCGGGCATGACCCCCGGCGAGCACGGACTGGGCCACCCACGGCAGCTGGTCACGGCCGATCGCGAACGACGTGAACTGCGCTCCCTTGGGCAGCAGATGGACCATCGCCTGGAGCAGGCCCGCATCGACGGGGGCACCGTAGGGGATGCCCATGCACAGCTGGTAGAGCGGCGGGGGATCGATGAGCCCCTCCTCGACGAGCACGTTGGCGAACCAGAGGTTGCCGGTGTCGAAGATCTCGAGCTCGGGACGCACCCCCAGCGTCTGGATCTTCTTCGACCCCTCCCGGAGCATGTCCGGGGTCGAGACGTAGATGTTCGATCCCTCGCCGAAGTTGAGCGATCCGCAGTCGAGGGTGCAGATCTCCGGCAGCAGCTCCTCGACGTGGGGGAGGCGTTCGAGGGCGTTGACGAGGTCGGTGCCGGGCATGTGCGTCGTCGGATCCTGCGGATCGATGACGAGGTCCCCGCCCATGCCCGCAGTGAGGTTGATGACGGGGTCGACGTCGGAGGCCCGGACGAGCCGGACGACCTCCCGATAGTAGGCGACCTCGCGCGAACCCTGCTTCGTCTCGAGATCGCGGACATGGATGTGGACGACCGAGGCTCCGGCCCGGGCGGCGGCGATCGCATCTGCGGCGATCTCCTCGGGAGTGACGGGCACGTGCTCGCTCTTACTCGTCGTGTCGCCGGCGCCGGTGACGGCGCACGTGAGAATGACCTTGCGATTCATGATGACTCCTCGTCAGTCGATGGATGGGCTGTTGTCGGTTCGATGGCGGGCGGCGTATCGGCGGTGAAGACGGCACGGTGCAGGTAGGCGTCGAGGCGGTCGCGGAAGGTGGGCACGTCCATGATCCCGGTGACGACCTTGATGCCGAGGCCGTCGAGGACTGAGGTGAGCTCGTCGGTGATGAGCTCAGGATCGCCGAGGCGGAAGACCCCGCGGTCCTGCCCGTCGACGATCGTCGCCCGCACCGTCCGCGACCAGCGGTCGTAGCCTGCCGGATAGGCCGACTCGCCCGGGTCCTCGAGGGCGAGACGGCTCCACGTCTGGATCCAGATCGACCATTCCGCCCGGGCACGGGGGCCGATGGGGGACTGGAGTTCGAGGAGGCGTTCGAGCCGTCTGCGCGGGGAGACGATCTCGTCGAGCCACGCGACCTGCCGGTCGAAGGCGAGTTTGACGGAGAACTCGAGAGTCGCGTCGAAGAGCTCGGACTTCCCGGCGAAGTGATAGTGCACGGCCGCACTCGAGACCCCGGCCGCCTCGGCGATGTCGGCGATGCGCACGGCGTCGTATCCGCGACGGGCGAAGAGATCCCAGGCGGTCTCGACGATGAGCCTGCGCGGTGAGCTCTCATCGGACTCGGTGACCGGGGTGACGGACCGCAGTCCCGTGGGCACAGCGGAGACGGTCGATTCGTCGCCGAGCAGCCACCGCACGGTCACTCCGGTCGCGGTCGCGAGGCCGAGGAGTTCCTCGGCGGTGAACTTGCGCCGACCTGAGAGGGACTTCGACAGCTTCGTCTCGTCGATGCCGATGGCCTCAGCCAGGCGGCGCTGCGACAGGCCGCTGCCGGCGACGGATTCCCGCGCCCGTGCGGCGATCGTGGTGGCCATGCCCCGAACCTACCGCAGTGCCTGCGACTATCGCAAGCATTTGTGATGAGAAGTCAGAACTTGCGATTTCGGCGGCGGCGATTCTCCGTGCAGTTGAGAAGCAGCCCGTGCTCGGGTCGGGTTTCGGGCGCGCAGCGGATATCCTCGAACGGATGAACACCTCGCACTCGCCCTCGGAGGCACCCATGAACCCCGATCTCCATTCCCGCATGCACGTCGTCTCCGATGAGACCCGCAATCTCGTCAACCTCGTGCTCGACTACTCCCGCCGTCGGACCCTGTCCGTCGACACCCCGCTCGACCATCCGATGAAGGACTCCGAGCTCACCCGCCTCGCCGGGCCGACGATCAGCGAGGAGGGCGTCGGATCGTCCCGGGCGCTGGCGATCTTCGAGCACATCTTCGCCCCCGCCTGCATCACCACCGACCACCCGAAGTACCTCTCCTTCATCCCGAGTGCCCCGACGAAGGCCGCGGTCGCCTTCGACCTCGTCGTCTCCGCGAGCGCGCTCTACGGCGGATCCTGGCTCGAAGGCGCCGGAGTCGTCCACGCTGAGAACGAGGTCCTCAGCTGGCTCGCCTCCGAATTCGGGCTGCCGAAGTCCGCCGGCGGCGTCTTCGTCCAGGGCGGAACGATCGGCAACCTCTCCGCCCTCGTCGCCGCGCGTGAGGCGCAGAAGGCGAAACTCGGCGACAAGCGGCCGGGCCGGTGGGTCATCGTCTGCAGCGCCGAGGCGCATTCCTCCGTCGCTTCGGCCGCCGCCGTCATGGACGTCGACGTCGCCCCCGTGGCCACCGGCGAGGACGGCATCCTCCGCCCCGAAGGCGTGCGCGAAGCCCTCGAAGAGCACGGCGACGCCGTCATCGCCGTCGTCGCCACCTCGGGGACGACGAACTTCGGCACGATCGACGACATCGCCGGGATCGCGAAGCTGAAGAAGGAGTTCGACTTCTGGCTCCACATCGACGGCGCCTACGGGCTTGCGGCCATGCTCTCCCCGCTGGCCAAGCACAAGTTCAAAGGCGTCGAGGACGCCGACTCCGTCATCGTCGACCCGCACAAGTGGTTGTTCGCCCCGTTCGACGCCTGCGCGCTCATCTACCGGGACCCGCGCAACGGACGTCGCGCCCACACTCAACACGCCGAGTACCTCGACACGCTCACCGAATCCGATGAGTGGAGCCCCTCGGACTACGCGATCCAGCTCACCCGTCGCCCCCGCGGGCTTCCCCTGTGGTTCTCCCTGGCCAGCTACGGCGCCGAGACCTACCGGGCTGCGATCAGCCACTCGATCGACCTCGCCCGTCAGATCGGCACGGAGATCAAGAAACGCCCGAACCTCCGCCTCGTCCGCGACCCCGAACTCTCCGTCGTCGTCTTCGAACGTGTCGGCTGGAGCCGGGAGGACTACGATGCGTGGTCGGACAAGCTCCTCGAAGAGCAGCGGGCCTTCGTCGTCCCCAGCTCGCACAAGGGTCAGCCGAACGCCCGCTTCGCGATCGTCAACCCACTGACGACGTACGAGGACCTCATCGACATCCTCGACACCATGGAGTGACACTCCCTCACCATGGAGTGAGACTCACCTGACCGGTGACGACACCGACCGGCCGGCTGTCCAGTGCGGACAGCCGGCCGGCGGCATTCATCCGTCCCGCTCGCCCTGCTCCCGTGGCCGCAGCTCGACGGTGAAGAACGGCAGGAGGGCCTGCGTGATCGGTCCGATGCTCACCGCGTAGAGGGCGGTGCCGATGCCGACGACCCCGCCGAGCGCCCAGCCCATGGCTACGACGGTGACCTCGATGAGGGTGCGCACGAGTCGGATCGACCGTCCGGTGACACGGGAGAGCCCGGTCATGAGGCCGTCCCTGGGCCCAGGTCCGAACTGGGAGCCGATGTACATCGCCGAGGCGACGCCGTTGAGCACGACGCCTGCGACGAGGAACACGATGTTCCAGGCGAGCACCTCGGTGCGGGGGAGGAAGAGCAGGGTGAGGTCGAGCGCCGGGCCGATCGTCAGGGCGTTGAGCAGGGTGCCGAGTCCCGGCTGCTGCTTGAGCGGGATCCAGGCGAGGAGGACGAGCACCGAGGTGATCGTGATGATCGTGCCGAAGGTCAGCGGGACGTGGCGGAGAATGCCCGAGTGGAGGACATCCCACGGGATCATCCCGAGCCCGGAGACGACGACGAGGGCCATCGAGGCGCCGTAGAGGTAGAGGCCGAGCATGAGCTGGGCGAGGCGCCTGACGAGACGGCCGCCGGCGAGCTGCTGGAGCGGGCCGACGTTGGCGAGTTCGCGCCGAGGCGCGGGCGAGGATGACATCGAGTGGTCCTTGGGCATCGTGGTCGGGCTGTCCACCCCATCGTCGCGCAGATTGGCATTGCGGAAAAGAGCCAATTGCAGGAAAGTGGTTCCATGACGAAAGGGGCCCCATGACGACTGCGATGAGTGCGAGGCGGCTCGCCGCCCTCATCGGCACCGGACCGTGGCAGCCGCCTGCCTACGAGTCGCTGGCCGCGACGATCGCCCGAGCGATCACCGACGGCCGCATCCCCGTCGGTGTCCGACTGCCGAGCGAGCGCGAACTCGCCGCGGCGCTCGGCCTCTCCCGCACCACCTCGACGCGCGCCTACTCCCGGCTGCGGGAGCTCGGCTATGTGCGCACCCGCCGCGGCTCCGGCAGCCTCGTCGAACTCCCGCAGGTCCCCGGCGGCCGGATCGACCACCTCCTCGCACCGGCCGGACCGCAGCCCGGCGGCATCGACCTCACATGCACGGCGACGCTCGCCCCGATCGGCGTGCTCGACGCCTACGACCGGGCCCTGTCGAAGCTCCACGCTTACCTGCCCGGCACCGGGTACTACCCCTCGGGAATCCCGCAGCTGCGCGAGATCATCGCCGAGAGGTACACCCGCCGCGGACTGCGCACGCATCCGGACGAGGTCCTCATCACCTCGGGTGCCCTGGGCGGGGCTGCCATCGGCATCCGGGCTCTGCTCGGCGGCTCCGGGGGAGTCCTCGTCGAGAGCCCGAGCTACCCCAACGCGATCGCGACGATCGCCGCCGCAGGCGCCCGCATCGTCCCCTACCCGCTCGAGGTCACCGAAGCCGGGCACCACTGGGATGTTCCGGCGATGGGCCAGTCGATGCGTGACGGACGAGTGCGCGCGGCCTACCTCATCCCCGACTTCCACAATCCCACGGGCGCACTCATGCCTGATGCGCAGCGGGCCGAACTCGCCGAAGAGCTCGCCCGGTCCCAGGTCGTGCCCGTCATCGACGAATCCCTCGTCGAACTCGGACTCGACGGCACCGAGCCGCAGACTCCGCTCGGCGCGTTCGTCCCCGATGCGATCACGGTCGGCAGCACGAGCAAGATCTTCTGGGGCGGACTGCGCATCGGCTGGATGCGCGTGCCCGGGCGCCGGATGGACGAGGCGGCGGGAGTCCGGCTCACCCTCGACCTCGGCGCACCCGTGCTCGAACAGCTCGTCGCGATCGAGCTGATGGACGACCAGGACGCGATCCTCGACCAGATGCGCACGCGTCTCACCGCCGCCCGCGATCGCCTCGTGCGCGATCTCGGGCAGGCCCTGCCGAGCTGGCACATCACCGTCCCGTCCGGCGGCATGGCACTGTGGGTGCGCCTGCCCGAGGAGCGCTCCGGGGCACTCGTCACCGCCGCCCTCTCCCATGGCCTCACCCTCGCCTCGGGGCCGAACTTCGCCCCGGTCGGGGGACTCGACCGCTGGGTGCGCGTGCCCTACACCGTCGCCGAGGCGGACCTCGCCCAGGTCGCCCCGCGCCTTGCGGCGGCATGGGAGGACGCTCAGCGGATGCCCGAACCACGGCCCGGGGACCGGACCCGGATCGTCGCATGAGCAGAGGACAGAGCCCCCTCCGCACCATCGACCGGCTCACCGCGCACCAGACGGCGGCCTGCCTCGGCGCGGTCGCCCTCGGCGTGCTGGCGGGGGCACTCCTTCCTTCGGCCGCCTTGGTCGCCTCTGCCCTCGTCACCCCGCTCCTCGTCCTCCTGCTGTTCACGACCTTCATCGACATTCCCCTGCGCACCCTCGGGCCGGCGACGGCGAACCTCCGATTCGCCGCGGTCGTCCTCATGGCGAACTTCCTCATCGTCCCGCTGCTCGTCTGGGCTCTCCACACGATCGTGCCGCTGCCCGCCACGGTCGCCGTCCCCGTCCTCATCGTCCTCCTCACCCCGTGCATCGACTACGTCATCGTCTTCACCGGGCTGGCCGGCGGTGCGAGCGAGAAGCTCCTGGCACTGACCCCGGTGCTCATGATCGTCCAGATCCTCCTCCTGCCCGTGTGGCTCGGTGTCATCGCCGGAGACTCCGCTCCCGAGCTCATCACCCCGGGTCCGTTCCTCACCGCGCTCACGCTCTTCATCGTCCTGCCGCTCGCCGCCGCCCTCCTCGTCCAGCTCGGGTCCACACGTTCACGCATCGTCCGCGGGGTCCGGGGTGCGGCATCGACGGCGATGATGCCGCTCATGCTCCTCACCCTCTTCGCCGTCGCCGCCTCCGAGATCCGATCCGTCGTCCCCCACCTGGCCGATCTCGGCATCGTCGCCGTCGTCTGCGTCCTCTTCGCCGTCGTCATGACGATCCTCGGCTGGGGTCTCGGTGCCTGGTCCCTCGCCGAGGTGGGGGAGCGGCGAGCGCTCATCTTCACCGGCGTGACCCGCAATTCGCTCGTCATGCTGCCCCTCGTCCGGGCCGTCGACGGCGACGGCCTCGGGTCGGCCGCCGTCGTCACCCAGACGCTCGTCGAGCTGCTCGTCATGGTCGCCCTCGTCCGGATCGTGCCCCACCTGGTCCCCGACACTGCGATGTCCGAAAACCGCTAGCCGCACGGCTGCGGGCGGAGCAGAATGGAGACATGCTCACCTCGGATCAGTGCTATCAGGCGGTCACCGGACGCGACACGCGCTTCGACGGCATGTTCTTCACCGCCGTGTCGACGACCCGGATCTTCTGCCGCCCATCGTGTCCGGCGCGCACCCCGAAGCGGACGAACGTCGACTTCTATCCGACCGCGGCCGCCGCCGTCGAAGCAGGGTACCGGGCATGCAAGCGGTGCCGCCCCGATGTCAGTCCCGGCTCACCCGACTGGGATGTCCGCGCCGACGTCAGCGCCCGCGCGATGCGCCTCATCCGCGACGGTCTCGTCGACCGGTCGGGAGTCGACGGTCTCGCTGCGGCACTCGGCTACAGCAGCCGGCAGCTCGGCCGCGTCCTCCACGCCGAACTGGGGGCTGGACCTCTGGCGCTGGCCCGCAGCGAACGCGTGCGCACCGCCCGCACCCTCGTCGAATCGACGGCGATGACGATGAGCGAGGTCGCCTTCGCCTCCGGCTTCGCGAGCATCCGCCAGTTCAACGAGACCTTCAAGGACACGTACGGGGTGGCCCCGGGGCAGCTGCGCACCGGATCGGCGAGTGTGCAGTCCGAGGACATCGCCGTGCGTCTCGCGTTCCGCCATCCCTTCGATTTCGACCACCAGTTGAACTATCTCCGGCACCGGGCTGTGCCCGGGATCGAAGACGTCGGCGACGGGAGGTACACCCGGTCGCTGCGTCTCGCACACGGGCCGGGCGTCATCACTCTGACGGCCGGAAGCGGCAATTTCGTCACCTGCCGGCTCCAGCTCGCCGACACCCGCGACATCGGCGCGGCCGTCGCGCGTGCCAGGCGCATCCTCGACCTCGACGCCGATCCGACGGCCGTCCACGCGACGCTCACCGGCGCCGGTTTCGGTGGTCTCGTCGCCCTCGTCCCGGGAATCCGCTCCCCGGGCCACAGCGATCCCGTCGAACTCTCCATCCGCACCGTCCTCGGCCAGCAGATCTCGATCGGTGCCGCCCGGACCCATCTCACCCGCCTCGTCGACGATGCCGGCGAACCGCTGCCCGAGGATATGGCCGGCAGCGGCGTCGATCGGCTCTTCCCCACCGCCGAGGCGATCGCGGAGAGGCCCGACGATTCGTGGGCACTGCCTCGGCGCCGGATCGAGACCATCCGCGCGCTGGCCTCCGCCCTCGCCACCTCGGAGATCGACCTCGGACCCGGATGCGATCGAGAGGAGTCCGCCGCTCGGCTGCTCGAGCTTCCCGGGGTCGGCCCGTGGAGCGTCGGCTACATCCGGATGAGAGCACTCGGTGACCCGGACGTCCTCCTCGCCTCCGACCTCGGCGTGAAGAAGGCCCTCGACGCTCTCACCGACTCAGGCGGAGAGATCACGCCCACTCAGCTCGAGGCCGCCCGACCTTGGCGGTCATATCTGACGCACCTGCTGTGGGCAGCCCACGCCAGAGCAACGCACCAGAATCCGGCCCAATAATGACAACTCTCAGCCTGGATCACTCCTGGCCATATTCATCTTCAGCCATGACAACGAAAGGACCGACCATGCACTTCACGAAGGCGAACCCGAATGTCCTCGTCTACGCGATCATCGACTCGCCCGTCGGGGAGATCCTCCTCACCGCTGACGGCGAGCATCTCACCGGGGCCTACCTCGACGGCTTCGACGCCGTTCTCGAAAGGCTGTCTCTGCGCACGGGCGCCGAGGCGGTCGAGGACCCCGAACTCGAGGTGCTCGCTCGTGCTCGCACTCAGCTTGCTGAGTACTTCGCGGGGGAGCGGAAGTCCTTCGATCTGCCGCTCGCACCCTCGGGCACGGACTTCCAGCTGCAGGTGTGGGAGGCGCTGACGACGATTCCCTTCGGCGCCACCGCCGGATACGGCGAGCTGGCCGGGTGGATCGACCGTCCCTCTGCCGCGCGGGCTGTGGGGGCGGCGAACGGGAAGAACCCGATCAGCATCATCGTCCCCTGTCACCGGGTCATCGGCGCCAACGGCTCCCTGACCGGGTACGCGTGGGGTGAGGAACGCAAGCGAACCCTCCTCGACCTCGAGGCCACCGGCGCCTGAGCCTCTGTCGCCTGATCCTTCGGCTCCGACGGGACTGGCGACGCGGCGACCGGCGCAACGGACCCGGAGCGAGCGCCCACCTCACGTGAGGATCGGTCGGAATCGGGAATCGGCCGGGTTCAGGCACCAGGCCCTGACCGGGTTCTGGCACCAACCCGACCACGAACCAACCGGAATCGGGCACTGCGCGGACTTGAGCTCACTTGAGTCTCGAGAGCTCAGTTCACGAAGTGAGCTCTCGAGACTCAGGTGAGCTCGACCGGTGCGCAAGTCGAAATGAGTGCGGGCGACCGGCGGGTAGCGATCGGCGAGAGCGGCGGGAATCATAGAATGGGCCCGCGCACCGGGCGGAATGAGCCAGGGCGCCAGACAGAATGGGCCTGTGGGGGCTTGCCGGCGGAAGCGGAAACGACGAAGGCCCCGAACCGTGAAGTCCGGGGCCTTCGCCCTGCGGTGGAGCTCCTACGCACTTACTGCAATCGGAACGAAATAACTCGTCAAATCGATGGTCTGGTCGCAGAAGCCAGGCGTCAGATCGGAAGCGTTGGGCTGTGTCAAGTTTCGTAGACGATCTCTTTGTGGATCAGGCGGCGATCGCGGCCTGAAGGGTGTAGTCGGCGCGCGCT